>CALRVU010000384.1:0-4196 GCA_943371685.1 Bordetella parapertussis
GGCCAGCTGGTGCGAGCCCTGCCGAGCCGAGATGCCGTCGCTGGAGTTGCTGGCCACCCGCCACGAGGCCCAGGGCCTGCAGGTGATGGCCATCAATCACCGCGAAACCGACGCCGCCGTGCGGCGTTTCGTCGACGCCACGGCGCTGAGCCTGCCCGTGCTGCGCGACGTCGACGGCGGCGCAGCCAAGGCTTTTGGCGTGCGCAGCTTTCCCAGCACCGTGGCCATCAGCCGCCAGGGCAGGGTGGCGTCCATCGTCATCGGTGAATGCGACTGGGCCAGTCCGGCCGCTCGCCGCTGGGTGGCGGCCGTGCTCTAGGGCTTTGGCCGCCCCACCCATCCTCTTTTTGATCTGGCTGATTCCTCAGCATCCATTCTTCGGAGCGTCTCATGAACTTGTTCCATCGTCGTACCCTGCTCAAGACCAGTCTGGCCGCAGCGGCCATGCAAGCCCTGCCTTTGGCGGGCCGGGCGCAAGCCGTCGCCGGCAGCGAGCCCCGGTTCTCGCCCCAGGTCGGGCCGTGGCGTCGCTTCGAGGTGACGACTACGGTCACCGTGGCTGACGTGAAGGGCGCGACTCAGCTCTGGCTGCCGGTGCCTGATCTGGACACCGACTACCAACGCAGCCTGGACAACAGCTGGACCGGCAACGCTGCCAGTGCCCGGCTGGTGGCCGATGTGCGCGAAGGCGTGCGCATGCTGCATGCCGAGTTCCCGGCTGAGGTGGCCGCACCCACCCTGACGCTGACCAGTCGCTTCGAGACCCGCAACCGTGCCGTTGATTGGGCCAAGCCCGTCGTGGCCAAGGAAGATGCCGAGGTGCTCAAGTTCAACTTGGCGCCAACCGAGCTGCAACCGGTCGACGGCATCGTGCGCATGACGGCGCTGGCCGCCACCCAGGGCGCCAAGACCGATGTGGAGAAGGCCCGTGCCATCTACAACTGGGTGGTGGCCCATGCCCACCGCGAGCCCAAGACCCGCGGCTGCGGCACCGGCGACATCCGCACCATGCTCGAGACCGGCAATCTGAGTGGCAAGTGCGCCGACCTGAATGCCCTGTTCGTCGGTATGTGCCGCTCGGTGGGCGTGCCGGCGCGCGATGTGTATGGCTTGCGCCTCGTGCCTTCCGCCTTTGGCTACCGCGAGCTGGGTGGCAACCCGGCCAGCCTCAAGGGCGCCCAGCATTGCCGCGCCGAGGTGTTCCTGCGCCAGTACGGCTGGGTGGCCATGGATCCGGCCGACGTGCTGAAGGTGATGCGCCAGGAAAAGCCGGAGTGGATCAAGGACACCAAGAACCCGCTGATCGCGCCGGTCAACAAGGCCTTGTTCGGCAGCTGGGAGGGCAACTGGGTGGGCTGGAACACCGCCCACGACATCACCTTGCCCGGCAGCGGCGCCAAGGCCACGCTGCCCTTCCTGATGTATCCGCAGGGCCAGAACGCCAGCGGCCGCTTTGACGAACTGGCACCCGACAGCTTCAAGTACGTCATCAGTGCGCGCGAGCTGACGGCCTGAACCAGCGGCTCTGCCGTGTGCGCTGCCGCACCGTGAGCCGGGTCGGTGCTGGGTAGGCTGGTGCGGTCATCAGCTGCCAGGATCCGAACCGCCATGAGCCTCAATCGCACTGCCGAACACCACCGCAGCGACCGCATCGGCTGGCTGCGCGCCGCCGTGCTGGGCGCCAAAGACGGCATCGTCTCCACCGCCAGCCTGGTGCTGGGCGTGGCGGCGGCGGGGGCCGAGCACCGCACCATTCTGCTGACCAGTGTGTCGGGCCTGATCGCTGGTGCCATGTCCATGGCGGCGGGCGAGTTCGTCTCAGTCCACTCGCAAGCCGATACCGAAAGCGCCGACCTGGCGCAGGAGCGAGCCGAGATTCGCCGCGATCCGGTCGGTGAACAACAAGAGCTGGCCGGCATCTACGTTGGCCGCGGCCTGGATCCTGCGCTGGCCGCCCAGGTGTCCAGCCAGTTCATGGCCCGCGACGCACTGGGCGCCCACGCTCGCGATGAGCTGGGCATGTCAGACACGACGGCCGCCCGCCCGCTGCAAGCCGCCTGGGCCTCGGCCGCCAGCTTCTCGGTTGGCGCGGCATTGCCGATTGCCGTGGTGGCCCTGGCGCCGCCGGCTCAGCTGATTGCCTGGGTGTCGGTCACGGCGCTGGTCTTTCTGGCCAGCCTGGGCGCCATCTCGGCCCAGGTGGGTGGCGCACCGATCGCCGCCGGCACCTGGCGCGTGGCCTTCTGGGGCGCGGCGGCCATGGCGGTGACGGCCGGGGCTGGGGCCTTGTTCGGGGCGGTGGCTTGAGCGTCAGCTGTAGGTCTCGGTCATCAGTGACTGGTACCAGGTGTGCATCTTCGAGAACTGCTCGGTCGTGGCGCTCTGGGCCTCGGTGGCGCCCGTGGTGCCACTGACCTGATCCATTGCGACAAACTTCCAGGTCCCGCTCGCGGGATCCTGCCGGTACTGGTAGACGGCCGTCAGCCAGGACGCCAAGGTGTTGCTGACCGGCGAGAAACAGGCCGAGTTGGCCGTGGGGGTGGGGTAGGGCGGCTGGCTCTTGAAGGCGCGCAGGATCGCATCTGCGCAGATCTTGCTCCCTTGAATTGCCACATGGCCGGCTTTGGGCAGTGCGGTTTTTGACGAGTCGCCGATCACGTGGATGCCGGCCTTGCCGGGCACCGTGCTCTCAAAACTGCGGCCATCCACCGGGGCATAGCCGGTGGCGTCGGCCAGACCCAAGGTCTGCACGATCGCGCCAGCCCGGTGCGGCGGAATGACGTTCAGAAGCTGGGCGCTGATGGTCTCGCTGCCCATCACCACGGTGTTGCCAGCGGCGTCCACCACCACGATGTCCACGGTCACCGTGCCCTCAGGTCGCCCGGCCACCGCCGCCACGGACTTGACGACCCGGCCCGGTCGGTAGCTCAGGTTCGAGGCATACAGGGTGGTGAATGCGTGGCTGAAGTTTTCCTTCTCGGCCGAGATGTCCGGATTGGCGTCTAGCACCACCACCTGCGCGCCGGGCTTGTTGCGCTTGAGGTAGTCCGCTACCACGCAGGCACGCTCATAGGGCCCGGGCGGGCAGCGGTAGGGCGTCTTCGGAATCGTCATCACAAAGGTGCCCGTGGCTGGCATGGCGGCCAGGTGGTCACGCAGTTGCGTGGTCTGCGGCCCGGCCTGCCAAGCATGCAGGATGGGGGCGGCCACGGTGGCATCGGCGGTGGACGGCACGGCGTCAAACTGCACGCCCGGTGCCAGCACCACGCGCTCACAGTACTTGACGGTCGTCGTTGTGCCTTTGACGATGGTCACCTTCCAGGCACCGGCGCTGCCGCCTGGTTCGACCTGAGTCACGGTGCCCGTCACGCGCTTGATGCCGTGGTTCTTGACCAGATTGGCGTAGCTGTAGGCCAGGATGCTGGGTGGATATTGGCCGGTCACGACCAGGTTGCTCATGATGTTGGAGGTGTATTGGGTCGATGCTTCGACCAGCGTCACCTCCACCGTCTTGCCGCTCCAGACCCGCAGGTACTTGGCAACGGCCGCGCCGCCCATGCCGCCGCCCACGACCACCACGCGTTTGGCGACAGGCGCGGCCTGCAGTCTCAGCGGCGTCATCGCCATCAGTGAACCTGCACCCAGGGTGTCGAGAAAATGGCGTCGATTGAACATGCTGCGGCTCCTCGCTTCGGGTTCAGGTGGGGCTCAAGGCTTGGGCAGCTTTGAGTAGTAGTCGGCAATCAGGTCCAACTGCTCGTTGGTGTAGCCCCGGGCATGCGGGGCCATGATGTTGCTGCGGGCTGATTTGCTGCGCAGGTCATTGAGCTTGTCGAGCATGTCGCGCTTGGCCGTCCCGGCCAGTGTGCCGAAGCCACCCTTCAGGCCTGCAGTGCCGTGGCACTGGAAGCAACCCGAGGCCAGCAAGCGGCCATCTTCGGCCGATTGCGCCTGCACGAGCGACGCGGCGAGCAGCAGCGCTCCGCCAAACAGGGCAGCTCGTGGGCCACTCGTGGACATCCAACGCCTCATGATCGTCTCCTCCGGGTGAACTGGTGGCTTTGCCTGATCGAGTCAAGCAAACCAATGCTGCGACCGTTGGCTTAAGCCAGCATTAAGAGGAGACGGACGATGCACGGGGTGGCATGTGCCAACCTTCGGAGGCGGGCAGATGCCTTTCCAAGGCCCAAAACAAA
>CALRVU010000385.1:0-4182 GCA_943371685.1 Bordetella parapertussis
CTGGGCGCTGCCCGGGGCCGTTTGTGGGCGCGCTGGTTGGCGCGCCATCCCGGCGATGCGCAGCCTTCGTTGCAAGCCAGTCTTGAAGCCCCGTTGCAGTTGCGCAGCGCCAAAGCACTGCCGTTTGCCGCCCCCCATGCCGTGCAGGCCCTGGCGCGGCAGATGCAGCGTCAGGCACCGACTGCGCAGACCCGGCTGAGTCTGCATGCGCCGACCCAGCGAGTCGTCGAACGAACCATCTCGCAGTTCCTGGAGGGCCGCAAGCATCAAGGCTTGCGCAACGCGGCGGCGCTGCTGGTCGACACCGAATCCATGCAGGTGCGGGCCTGGGTGGGGTCGGCCAATTGGGCCGACGAGAGCCTGGACGGACAGGTCAATGCCACGACCGCCAAGCGGTCACCAGGATCGACGCTCAAGCCCTTCATCTATGCACTGGCTCTGGACCAGGGCGTGCTCCATCCGGCCAGCATCCTGAAGGACGCGCCGGCGGCGTTCGGCACCTACAGCCCCGAGAACTTTGACGGCCGTTTCGAGGGGCCGATCACGGCAGCCCAGGCCTTGGTGCGCAGCCGGAACATCCCGGCGGTTCAGGTCTCCTCGCAGTTGCGTCAGCCCAGCCTGCATGAGTTCCTCAGGCGGGCCGGTGTCAGTCAGTTGGCCAGCGAAGCGCATTACGGGCTGGCGCTGGCCTTGGGCGGGGGCGAGCTCAGCATGGAAGAGTTGGCGACGCTCTACGCGATGCTGGCCAACGATGGGGTGCTCCATCCGCTCAACTTCCTGGCCGATGCGACGCCGTCCTCGCGCGGCGCCGCTCTGCTCAGCCCCGAGGCGGCCTACGTCACACTGGACATGCTGCGCGACAACCCGCGGCCCGACACCGGAGAGAAGGCCTTTCCCCGGGTGGCCTGGAAGACCGGCACCTCCTGGGGATTCCGTGATGCCTGGACCGCCGGCTTGTTCGGCCGCCATGTCCTCGTGGTCTGGCTGGGCAATTTTGATGGCAGCGCCAACCCGGCCCTGGTCGGGATCCAGGCCGCTGCGCCCCTGTTCTTCCAGATCGTCGATGCCCTGCGCAGCCAGGGGCTGGACCCGGGCGAGCGGGCCAGCCGAGTTCCCGCAGGCCTGAGCCGGGTCAAGGTGTGTGCGGCCAGTGGCGATCTGCCCAATGAGCATTGCCCGCGCTTGGCGGAGACCTGGTTCATTCCGGGCGTCTCCCCCATCAAGCTCAGCACCCTGCACCGCGCCGTGCTGGTCGATGAGCACGGCCGCGCGACGTGCCAGGCCAGCGCACGCACCCATGTGGAGGTTTTCGAGTACTGGCGCAATGACATGCGACAGATCTTTGCGCAGGCCGGCATGCCCAGGCGCATGCCGCCGGCGCCAGCCCGCTGCGACAACGCCCTGACCGGGGAGCCGGAAACGGACGGTCCGCGCATCGTCTCACCGCTGGAGGGGGGCACCTACCTCCTGCCGGCAGGCCGACCTCAAGCCCTGAATCTCCGCGCCAACGGCCTGCGGTCCGGGCCGCTCTACTGGTTTGCCGATTCGATCTATCTGGGCAGCAGTGAGCCGGGTGCCGATCTGCCCTGGCGCCCGCCCGCAGCGGGGCGGTACACGGTCAGCGCTGTGGACTCGCAAGGCCGCAGCGACCTGCGAGCGGTGCAGGTCGAATTGATCCCCTGAATCGACAGGGCAGGGCAGGCTGCGGCCGCACCGCAGGCATGCCCAGCCCCTTCAACTCAGTCGACCCGCACCCAGTCGTACTGTGCCGGGCCACCACCGCCCGTCCAGCGACCCAGAAAGCCGATGCCGTCGGCGCTGTTGTCGCTGTACCAGTGGTTCATCATCAGGCGCATCGGCGTGTTGACGCTGACCGTCTGGTAGCGCAGCGTGGTCTCCTGGCCGGCGCTGTTGACGCTGAACCAGCGGACGAAGTTGGCGCGCCATTCAAAGCCCAGCGTCTTCCAGCCGGTGGACAGCGGCAACTGCAGGTAGTTCTGCACGCCGTTCTTCCAGACGTTGGTGTGCAGCACCGTGCCACCCTTGATGACCTCGATGTCAATCTCGAAGTGCGAGCTGGTGCCGGCCTCGCCGGTGTAGAGGAAGAACGAGGTGTTGCCGCCGGCAAAGGTGCTGGGCTTGAAGCGCAGGCTGAACTTGCCGTAGCTGAAGCTCTGGTAGGTGCGAACCTCGGCACAGCGGCCGGTGCCGCCGTTGACGTTCAGGTTGAGCTGGCCGGCGCTCTTCCAGACCTCGCTGGTGGCAAAGGTGCAGCCGAAAGGCGCGCCATTGCGCCAGGTGGCGGTTTCCCAGTTGGCACCGGCGCCCCCGCTGCCGTCAAAGTTGTCGAGGAACACGGCCGCTGAGGCGAGGCCGGGCAGGGCCAGCGCCAGGGCGGCGCCCAGTTGGCAAAGTTTGCGCATCTTGCTTGTCTCCTTGGTTTTGCTTCTACGGCGGGATCAGAAGTTGGCGCGCAGGCGCAGGCCGTAACTGCGGGCGTCATTGAGGAAGCGCACATTCAGCGAGGTGCCCACCAGGGCCTTGTTCGAGGCCTGTTCGTTGGTCACGTTGTTGGCAAAGGCTTCGATGCGGTAGGCATCCAGCGTGTAGCCCAGGCCCAGATTGACCGTGGCAAAGCCCTTCTGCCGGTCCGGGAAGCCGGCTTCGGCCGCGCTGGTTCGGTTGCCGCCCAGGGTGACCACGTCCAGCTCGTTGTACTGGCTCAGGTAGTAGCCCGAGCGGTAGTTCAGCAAGGCCTGCCAGTCCATCCGGCCGCTGCCCAGTGCCAGCACCTGCTGCAGGCGGGCCGCCAGATTGACCTTGGAGGCCAGTGGCAGCTCGTTGTCCACCAGGCTGATGGTCGGGGCCTTGCCTCCCTGGCCGTAGTCAATGGCGCGGGCATCGGCCACCGTGCCCTTGGTCACCTTGCTGTTGAGCAGCACGGCATTCGCATCCAGGCTGAAGCCCGCGGGCAGGGCCATGCGGAACTCGCCCTCCAGACCCATCAAGCGCGACGCGCCGATGTTGCGGTTGACCAGCGAGTAGCCCTGGCACGTGGCGGGGGTGGTGCGGTCGTCCTGTTTGATGCAGGCCAGGTCCTGGAAGACCTGGTTGCGGTAGTCATAGTAGAAGCCGGTGACGTTGAACAGTGCCCGCCGGCCGCCCAGGTTCATGGCATTGCGCGTGCCGAACTCCAGCACGGTCAGCTGCTCGGGCTTGTAGACCTCGGGCACCACATTGGTGTCGAAGGTGTCATTGAAGCCACCCGACTTGTGACCGGTCGACAGCTTGGCGTAGACCATGCTGTCCTTGCCCAGATCGTGCTCGAAGCCGATCCGGAAGTCGCCGTAGCGGGCGCTGCTGCTGCCCTTCTGCTGGCCGGGCACCTGGATGTCGGCCAGGTAGGCAAAGCCGCCGTCCTTGTCCGAGGGATTGTTCACCGGGCAGGTCAGGCGGCCGTCGCCGTTCACGTCGGGCCGATCGATGCAAGTGCCGTTGGGGTTGGTGCCGTTGGCTGCCGCCAGCAATTGCTGGATCATCAGGTCGCGCTGGCCCGGCACCAGTGTGCTCTGCAAGATGAACTGCAGCTTCTGCGCATCGGTCTGCAGCTTGCTGATGTCGAAGTTCGGCCGGTTCAGCATGGCCGGCTTGAAGCCCTTCGAGCCCCAGCGCGTGCCATAGCAGCAGTCCCAGTTCTCGCCACCCAGCACCACGCCGATGTTGCCGCCGATGCCGTAGCGCGACTTGTGCTCGGTGGTGTAGCGCGCGCCGCCCAGCACGCGCCAGTCATCGGCCAGTTTGTAGCTGGCATCGATGTAGCCGGCGGTGGACTTGCCCTTGACGTCCGGCATGGTGAACTCGGTGCCCCAGTAGCAGCAGCCGCCGTCGGCCAGCGACAGGTAGCCGACCTGCTGGTCTTCCTTGAAGTGGAAGGCGCCGGCGGTCCAGCGCAGCGGCTGGCTGTCGTCGTTCGAGCTGAGCAGCAGCTCCATCACATTGCTCTTCGACAGGGTCTGCCAGTACTGGGTCGAGTAGCTGTCGTAGTTGACGGCCGAGAGGTCGCGGCCGGGGTAGTTGATGCCGTCGGACTGGCCGTTGCGCTGGTAGAAGTCGACCGAGCGGCGGCTCAGGTTCAGCTCGGCACGGACCGGGCCGAAGTCGTACTCGGCCTTGCCCTGCAGG
>CALRVU010000386.1:0-4178 GCA_943371685.1 Bordetella parapertussis
AGCGCGAGCACCTGTGGAGCGATTTCTGCCAGGCCGAGGGCGTGGCACTGAGCCTGATCTGCCTGCCCGACGTCGCCCTGCCGCCAACGCCTGACGGCCCCTTGTTCGTCCATCCCTGCTGGAGCCCGGCCCCACCCGACCGCCCCGCCACATGAACACGCTGACCTTGCCCCCACCTGCCGCCAGGCGCCAGACGGCGCCGCCGCTCTGCCTGGCCTTGCTATCGCACACCAATGTGGGCAAGACCACGCTGGCCCGCACCCTGCTGCGCCGCGATGTGGGCGAGGTCCGCGACGCCGCCGGCGTGAGCCAGCAGATCGAGCGCCACCGCTGGCTGCAGGCCGAGGGCGGCGAGGCGCTGGACCTGCTCGACACGCCCGGCTGGCACGGCGCCAGTGAGCTGCTCGACCGGCTGCAAAGCACCATCGGGCCCTGGCGCTGGCTGCGCCGCGAGGCCCTCGACCGCTGGCGCCGTCCGCAACTCTGGCAACAGCAACGCGATCTGCAGACCGTGCGCGACAGCGCCGACCTGCTGCTCTACCTGGTCAATGCCCACGAGTCCCCCGACGACGCCGGCTACCTTGACGCCGAGATCGGCCTGCTGCGCTGGCTGGACAGACCGGTGCTGGTCGTGCTCAACCAGCTCGGCGCGCCCCGCCCGGCCGGCGAGGAGGCGGCCGAGTGCGCCCGCTGGCGCCAGCGCTTTGCGGCCCTGCCGCAACTGCAGGCCGTGCTGGCGCTGGACGCCTACAGCCGCGGCCCGGCCCACGAGGCCGCCCTGCTCCAGCAACTGGCCCGTGCCCTGCCCAGCGATGCGCAAGCCACCCTGGCGCCCTTGCGCGCCGCCTGGCAGGCCGCTGAACAGCAACGCGAGGCCGCCAGCCTGGCGGACCTGGCCCGACTGCTGGCGGAACTGGCCGCCTTGAGCGTGCCCTTGCCCGGCGGGCAGGCCGGCTGGCGCGACCAGCTGGCCCAGGCCGTGGGCCTCAGCACCGAGGCCCAGCGCGAGACCACCGAGCGCGCCTTGCAAAGCCTGCTGCTGTCCGTCGACGCGCTGACCCAGGCCCACAGCATCCGCCTGCTGACGCTGCACGGCCTGGACGGCGCCGCCGGTGCGGCAATCACCGCCCAGGTGCGCGCTGGCATGGTGACCCACCGCGGCCCGGCCAACAGCACCCGCGCCGGCCTGGTGGGTGGCCTGCTCAGCGGTGCGGCCACCGGCTTGATGGCCGATCTGGCCAGCGGCGGGCTGACGCTGGGCGCTGGCATGCTGATCGGCGGCCTGACCGGCGCGCTGGGCGCGGCCGGCCTGGCCCGCGGCTTCAACCTGGTGCGGGGCACCGACCAGCCACGGCTCAGCCTGTCGGACGCGCTGTTGCAGGAGTTGCTGCAAGCCGGCCTGCTGCGCTGGCTGACCGTGCGCCATTTCGGCCGCGGCCGCGGGCCCTACCTCAGCGGCCAGTTGCCGGCCTTCTGGCTGACGCAGGTTGACGCCGCCGTGGCGGCCCAGGCCACCGCCCTCGGCCCGCTGTGGGCCGGTCTGCGGCAACAGCCGCCTGCTGCTGCAGCCCCTCGGCCGGACGCCGCACCGGAAGCGGCGCTCGAATCGGTGCTGCAGCAAGCCGCCCAGGCCCTCAAAGGCTGGCAAGGCTGAGGCCGCCCTGCCCTGCCGCGGCGCACACTCGGTCCACACCAGCACTGGACAAGGCTGTGGACAAGCCTTGTGCGATGTCCGCAAGTGCTTGATTTTGAAAGGCCGCTGTCACATTGCTGTAAAAAAAGGCACACCTTTCCAGCCCTTTTTGCCCATCGTCCACACGGACACTGAACAAGCCTGTGGATAACTGTCGGACGGCTGCTTCAAGCCCTTGTCAGCACTGGCCGGGCAACACACTGCTGCAGAATGAGGCAGCTCGGACGCATTCCAAAGTCAGTGTTCGCCAACCTCTGAAACTGTGTTTCAGAATCGCCGAGGTCTGATCGATGGCAGCATTGGCTAGGATGGGCTGCTCTCAGCCCCACAGACGCGCAGCTTGCGCGCAAGCCCCATGCACATCGCCATCCTCACCTTCGAGGGCTACAACGAGCTCGATTCCTTGATTGCCCTGGGCCTGCTCAACCGCGTCAAGACACCGGGCTGGCGGGTGTCCATCGCCAGCCCCTCCAGCCAGGTGCGGTCGATGAACGGCGTGCTCATCGAAGCCCAGGCCAGCCTGCAGGAGGCCTGCGAAGCCGACGCCGTGATCATCGGCAGCGGCATCCAGACCCGGCAGATCGCCGCCGATGCCGGCTTGATGGCTCAGCTGCGGCTGGACCCGGCGCGCCAGCTGCTGGGCGCACAGTGCTCAGGCACGCTGCTGCTGGCCAAGCTGGGGCTGCTGGACGACCTGCCCGCCTGCACCGATCTGACCAGCAAACCCTGGGTCGAAGAGGCCGGCGTGCGGGTGCTGAACCAGCCCTTTGCGGCCCGGGGCAATGTGGCCACCGCCGGCGGCTGCCTGGCCTCCATCTACCTGGCCGCCTGGGTCATCGGCCGGCTGGCCGGACCACAGGCCGCCCGCGATGCGGTGCACTATGTGGCGCCCGTGGGTGAGAAAGACGAGTACACCGACCGCGCGATGCGCCACATCAGCCCGCACCTGACCGGGGTGAGCCCGTCGGCCTGAAGCCCCGGCCCGGCCTGCGCAGCGGCGACAATCCGGCCATGGCCCAAGGCAAACGACTCTCCATCGACATCGGCGACGCCGCCCTCGACAGCATCAAGGCGCTGGGCGCTGCGGCACGGCAGGCCCGCTTGGCAGCAGGCGAAGGCCAGGCCGCTGCCGCCGCCCGCCTGGGCGTGCACGTGCAGACCATCGGTCGGATTGAATCCGGCGAGCCCGGGGTGGCCATCGGCCATGTCATCGGGCTGCTGGCGCACTATGGCCAGGCGGTCAGAACCGCATCGTCAGACTAGCGCCGAGGGCCCAAGCCCCACGCCGCTCGACCTGGGCGTTCTTGCGCGGCCAGAAATGGCCGAGGACCACGCTGCCCAGCAGCCAATCCCCATGGACGGGTTGTTCCCAGCGCGTCTGCAAGCCCAGATCGGTGACGCCGACGCCGCGTCCTTGCTCGGCCTTGACCAGACCCTCCAGCGCCCAGAGCCGCTGTTCGCCAAAGCTGCGGTACGCGCCCAGCAAGCTCGAGACCTCGAAATGCCCCTTCTCACGGGTGATGGTGGCCGAACTCAGCCAGCGTGCGGCCCAGAGCGCCGACAGGGAGCGCTGATAGTCGAAGGTGGTGGTGGCACCGATGCTGTCCTCGACTGACCAGAAAGCGGTCTGGCGAAACTCGGCACGGCCCTGCGGCCCCATTGCCCAGCGCTGGGTAAGGCGAACCTGCCCGTAGGGATTGAGGCCGCCCCGCAGGCCGACCCGATAGTCCAGTCGATCCGACAAGAAGCCGCCGATGCCGGCGAAGTATTCGCGGGCGGCATCGGCGGTCTCGAACAGCCGTTCGCGCCAAAGCATCTCGCCAGGCTGGTCGGCCACCAGGCCCCGCGGGTCATCACGGCCCAGAAACAAATAGGTGCGCTCCTCCAGGTTGGGAAGCCGGTAGCGCGCGCTGAAGCGCACGTCAACGTCCGTGCTCTCGCGCTGCCGCTTGAGCAGACCCATGCTCAGGCGACCATCGCTGACCTGCCCGCCTTGTTCGAAAGGCCGATCGCCAAACCAGCTGTCCACGCCCCGCGCCAGCCACACCGTGCTGGCGCGCACCGAGCTGCGGGCCACCTGGGCGGCGGCCTCGATCTCCACCGTCGGAGTGGTTTCAGGGCCTTCGTCCGGCGCTTGCGCCCAGCTCAAACCATGACAGGCCAGCGCCAAGGCAGCGGCCCATCGAGCAGGCCACGGATGGGGACAGGTTCGGACGGCGGGAGTCAGCATGCAGGGACTGTAGCGCCCCGTCCGCACGCCGGCGGGTTTACCCCTTGCCTATTTACAAAATCGAATTCACAGATGGATTAAAGCCATTTGGTGAATACGAAACTCAATCGTAACCTCGCCGGCATGGGCTGCCCACCGGCCCGAGTCCGCACCATTTCAAAGCCGTTGATGCCCATTCCCCGAATTTCCACGCTGCCTTTGGCCGCCCTGGCCGCTGCCACCAGCCTGCTGGCCAGCGCCGCCTGCCTGGCCCAG
>CALRVU010000387.1:0-4175 GCA_943371685.1 Bordetella parapertussis
TCAAGACCTAACCTTATGGAGTCTCCATGTCCGTTTCAATGCGCGAAATGCTGGAAGCCGGTGTCCACTTTGGTCACCAAACCCGCTTCTGGAACCCCAAGATGGCCCCGTACATCTACGGCCATCGCAACAAGATCCACATCATCAACCTTGAGAAGACCCTTCCCAAGTTTGAAGAAGCCCTGAAGTTCGTCCGTCAGCTGTCGGCCAAGCGCGGCAACATCCTGATGGTGGGCACCAAGCGCCAAGCCCGTGACTTCGTCGCCATGGAAGCTCAGCGCGCCGGCATGCCCTATGTCGACCAGCGCTGGCTCGGCGGCATGCTGACCAACTTCAAGACGGTCAAGGGTTCGCTGAAGAAGCTCAAGGACATGCAGTCGACCAAGGATTCCGGCGCCGAAATGCGCATCAAGAAGGAAGCCCTGCTGTTTGACCGTGAACTGGCCAAGCTGGAAAAGGACATCGGCGGCATTCAGGACATGGCTTCTCTGCCGGATGCCCTGTTCGTGATCGACGTGGGCTTCCACAAGATCGCCGTCGCTGAAGCCAAGAAGCTCGGCATCCCCGTGATCGGCGTGGTTGACACCAACCACTCGCCCGAAGGCGTGGACTACGTGATCCCTGGCAACGACGACTCGGCCAAGGCAGTTGCCCTGTACGCCAAGGCAGTGGCCGATGCCGTGCTCGAAGGCCGTGCCAACGCCGGTGCCGATCTGGTGCAGGCCGTTGCCGCTGACGGCGACGAGTTTGTTGAAGTCAGCGAACAAGCCTGACCGGGCGCCCTCGCGCCAATTGGAAAGGGGCTGCTTCAGCCCCTTTTTCACACCTTGATCCGAATCTGAACCCCTGTCCGGCGGCCTGGAGGCCGCCTTACGCAACGGAGAAACTAGCAATGGCTGCAATTACCGCAAGCATGGTCGCCGAACTGCGCGGCAAGACTGACGCGCCCATGATGGAATGCAAGAAGGCCCTGACCGAAGCCGAAGGCGACATGGCCAAGGCCGAAGAGCTGCTGCGCGTCAAGCTGGGCACCAAGGCCGGCAAGGCCGCCTCGCGCGTGACCGCTGAAGGCGTGGTCTCGAGTTTCATCGATGGCAACGTCGGTGCGCTGCTCGAAGTCAACTGCGAAACCGACTTCGTCACCAAGAACGACAGCTTCCTGGCGCTGGCCAAGGCCGCTGCCGAGCTGGCCGCCAAGAACGCCCCGGCTGACGTGGCCGCTCTGGGCGCATTGGCCTACGAGCAAGACGGCTTTGGCCCGACCCTGGAAGACGTGCGCAAGGGCCTGATCGGCAAGATCGGCGAGAACATGTCTTTCCGCCGCTTCAAGTGCTGGAACACGGCCGGCAAGCTGGCAGGCTACCTGCACGGCACGCGCATTGGCGTGGTGGTCGAGTACACCGGCGACGATGTGGCCGCCAAGGATGTGGCCATGCACGTGGCTGCCATGAAGCCCGTGGCACTGACCTCGGCCGACGTGCCGGCTGAGCTGGTCGAGCGCGAGCGCTCGGTGGCAGCCGCCAAGGCTGCTGAAGACGCATCCAAGGCTCAGGCCGAAGGCAAGCCGGTGCAATCGGCCGAGATCGTGGCCAAGCGCATTGAAGGCGGCGTGCAGAAGTATCTGAAGGAAGTGTCGCTGTTCAATCAGTCCTTCGTGAAGAACGACAAGCAGACGGTTGAGCAGATGCTGAAGGCCGTGGGCACCACGGTGACCGGCTTCACGATGTATGTCGTGGGCGAAGGCATCGAGAAGAAGGTGGACGACTTTGCCGCTGAAGTGGCTGCCCAAGTGGCTGCTGCCAAGGGCGCCTGAGTCTCTTCAGGCCGGTCTGCGCACGCGCGGGCCGGCCGTACACTTCCAGCACCTTTCAAGTCTTCGGGGAAAGATCAATGCCAGCTTACAAGCGCATCCTGCTCAAGTTGTCGGGCGAAGCCCTGATGGGAGATGATGCCTACGGCATCAACCGTGCCACGATCGTGCGCATGGTTCAGGAGGTGCAAGAGGTCACGCAGATGGGCTGCGAAGTGGCCGTCGTGATCGGTGGTGGCAACATCTTCCGCGGCGTCGCGGGTGGCTCTGTGGGCATGGATCGCGCCACGGCGGACTACATGGGCATGCTGGCCACCGTGATGAACGCGCTGGCCCTGGCAGATACCATGCGCCAGGAGGGGATGACCGCACGTGTCATGTCCGCCATCGCGATCGACCAGGTGGTGGAGCCGTATGTGCGACCCAAGGCTTTGCAGTACCTCGAAGAGGGCAAGGTGGTGGTGTTTGCCGCAGGCACGGGCAATCCGTTCTTCACCACCGACACGGCTGCGGCGCTGCGCGGCGCCGAGATCGGTGCCGAAGTGGTTCTGAAGGCCACCAAGGTGGATGGTGTGTACACGGCAGACCCCAAGAAGGATCCGACCGCAACCCGCTACAACAACATCACCTTCGACGAAGCGATCGCGAAGAATCTGCAGGTTCTGGATGCCACGGCCTTTGCGCTGTGCCGCGATCAGAAGCTGCCGATCAAGGTGTTCTCCATTTTCAAGCCCGGTGCGCTCAAGCGGGTGGTGCTGGGTGAAGACGAAGGCACGCTGGTGCACGTCTGACACGATTCAGGAGCGAGTTCTCATGACCATTGCCGACATCAAGAAAACAGCCGAGACGAAGATGGCCAAGTCCATCGAGTCGTTCAAGTCGGATCTGCAGAAGATCCGCACCGGTCGCGCCCATCCGGGCATCCTTGATCAAGTCAGTGTTGACTACTATGGCTCGATGGTGCCGATCAGCCAGGTGGCCAATGTGAGCCTGCTGGACGCGCGAACGATCAGCGTCCAGCCCTGGGAAAAGGGCCTGGCCGCCAAGATCGAGCGAGCCATTCGTGAGTCTGATCTGGGCTTGAATCCTGCGACCCAGGGTGACCTGATTCGCGTGCCCATGCCGGCTTTGACCGAAGAGCGCCGCCGCGATTTGACCAAGGTGGTGCGCGGCAATGGCGAGGACGCCAAGATTGCAGTGCGCAATCTGCGCCGCGATGCCAATGAGCACCTCAAGCGCCTGCTCAAGGACAAACTGGCCACTGAAGACGAAGAGCGTCGTGCCCAGGACGAGGTCCAGAAGCTGACCGACCGCACCATTGCCGAGATTGATCGGCTGGTGCAGGGCAAGGAAGCTGAAATCCTCGCTGTCTGATCCTCCATGGGCGAGCTTTCTGCTGCATCCTCCTCCGCGCCTGCTGGCTCTCCCGTCCCACGCCATGTGGCCATCGTCATGGATGGCAACGGGCGCTGGGCGCGCAAGCGCTTCATGCCTCGGGTCTACGGCCACAAGGTCGGCATGGAAACCGTGGTCAAGATCATCGACCACTGCCAGCATCGGGGCATCGAGTACCTGACGCTCTATGCGTTCTCCTCCGAGAACTGGAAGCGGCCCGAAGAAGAGGTGTCGGGGCTGATGAACCTGGTGCTGGTGGGCGTTTCGCGCTACCTGGCCGGGCTGGCCAAGAAGGGCGTACGGATCCGGGTCGTGGGCGACCGCAGCAAGGTTTCGCCGAAGGTTCGTGAGGCCTGGAATCTGGCGGAAGCCCAGACGGCGGACAACCCGGGCTTGACCCTGACCGTCGCCTTCAACTACGGCGGCCGCTGGGACATTGCACAAGCCTGCCAGAGCGCCATGCGCGCCGGGTTGACGGCTGACGAGATCACCGAAGAGCAACTCGGGCGTCACATGGCCATGAGCCACGCGCCCGATCCGGACTTGTTCATCCGCACCGGCGGCGAGGTGCGGATCAGCAATTTCCTGCTCTGGCAGCTCGCTTACGCGGAGCTGCTGTTCACTGACTGCCTGTGGCCAGACTTTGACGAGGCCGAACTCGACAAGGCGGTGACCGAATTTGCCCGCCGTGACCGTCGCTTTGGCGGCGTGAAAACGCAGACTTCCTCTGACGCTGCGGCTTGAGGCCTCGATGCTCCTACCCAGAATACTGACGGCCCTCGCTTTGCTGGCGCTGCTCATCCCGGCGTTGCTGGCTGGCAGTCCCCTTCCGTTCGCTGCCCTGACGCTGTTGTTGATCGGCGCTGGCGGCTGGGAGTGGGCTCGGCTGAATGCCTTGAAGCCGGGCTACGCGGTCGGCTTCGGTGTGCTGGTGGCCGGTCTCTGTGCGGCTGCATGGCAGTCTGGTGCG
>CALRVU010000388.1:0-4157 GCA_943371685.1 Bordetella parapertussis
AGACTTTCACCGCCTGTTGGTGGACGGCAGTGCCAACCGGGAAATGATGCAGGTCCATCGCCAGATCACCGAGCGCATCCGCATCATCCGCCGGCTGGACTTCACCAAGCCGGCGCGGGTGGCCGCCACTTATGACGAGCATGCCCGCATCGTCCGGGCCATCACCCGCCGCCGCGCCGACGAGGCCCAGCGCCTGATCCGTGCGCACATCGAGCAAAGCAAGCTCGAAGTGCGCCACATCACCCTGGACATGCTCTACCGGGCGCGGCAGCGCGGCTGAGCCGGCGCCGCCGCTACCATCGCCAGCCATGGCTCAACTTGAAATCGAACGCAAATTCCTGGTGCAGGGCGAGGGCTGGCGGGTGGCCGCACCCGAGCGGCTCCGCCAGGGCTACCTGAACCGCGATCCGCAGCGCACCGTGCGTGTGCGGCTGCTGGAGACGGCCGGTATCAAGCTGGCCTTTCTGACCATCAAGGGCCAGACCAGCGGCATCAGCCGGGCTGAGTTCGAGTACGAGATCCCGGTGGCCGATGCGCAGGCCCTGCTGGCGCTCTGCGACGGGCCGCTGATCGAGAAGGCCCGCCACCGCCTGCCTTTGCACGATGGCAGTGGGCGGTGCTGGGAGGTCGACGAGTTCTTTGGCGCCAATGCCGGCCTGGTTGTGGCCGAGATCGAACTGCAACAAGCCGATCAGGCTTTTGAGCGACCGGATTGGCTGGGGCCTGAAGTGAGCCACGACGCGCGCTACTTCAACTCCAGCCTGTCGCGCCGCCCGTTTGCCGAGTGGCGGGATGAGCCGCCGGTGTCGCCCGCACCGGTGCGCTGAGCCGGCGAGGCCGCCGGCTGGGTGGCCTCAGGCCGCCGGAGCGGTCAGGTCGCGCAGGCGGGTCGGGCCCGCGGCCTGCTCGATGGTGGCCTTGAGCGAGCCAAAGGCGCCGACCATGAACAGCACCTCGGCGACCACGAATTGCGGCCCGACCAGCAAGCCCACCAAGTCATCGACGAAAGCTGGCTTGCGGCCTTCGTAGTAGTGGCCGACGAACTGGAACAGCCAGCCCACGAAGAAGGTGCCCAGGCCCCAGCCCAGCCAGGCGCCGGTGCTGCCGGCGGCCAGCGGTGCGGCCAGGGCGATCAGCAGGCCATTGACCACGCTGACGGCCACGCCGAGCGCGGTCTGGCCGCGCGTCAGGTACCAGGCGGTGGACAGCACCCAGAGCAGCACGGCCGGGGTGATGGCCAGCGCACCCAGCGGCGTGGTGGCCACGCCCAGTACTGGCCGCGCCAGCAGCACGCCGATGGCGAAGACGATCATCGGAATGCCGATGAAATGGGTGTGGATGTTGCGCGGATCGCGGTGGTAGCGGGCGTACTGGATCAGCAGGTCGGTGGCGGGGCGAAAGGGCGACGGCATGGCGCGGCTCCTGAAAGAAGACGAATTTCGTCAGCATAGTCCAGCCGGCGCCCGGGCTCCAGTGGGGCCCACCCGGGTGGGCTGGTCTTCAGGGCTGGCGCAGCGCGCGGCGCAGCTCAGCCGCGGGCCAGGCCCGGCCGGCGCGCTCGGGCCAGGCCTGGACCAGGCTGACCATGCGGGCATTGAGCGGCGCGCGGCGGCCGTGGGCCTCGGCCAGCCGGACGACGGCGCCACAGATCGCATCGACCTCGGTCGTCCGGCCCAGGCTCAGGTCATCGGCCATGCTGGAACGGGCCTGCGCGTCAATCTTGAGCATGCGCGCCGCCAGCCGCACGAACAGCCAGTTCGGCAGGCTCAGCACCCAGGGCATGCGACCCGGCGTCACGGCGGCCACCTGGGCTGGCCGGATGCCCGCGGCACGCAGGGCGGCCAGGGCCTCGAACTGCAGGCTGGCGAAGATTCGCCGGTAGCCTGCGTCCATCAACTCGGCCCGCAGCGGCAGGCCCGACAGGGCATTGACCGGGTTGTTCAGGTTCAGCAGCAACTTGCCCCATTGCACGGGGGCCAGGTCGGCATGCAGCTTCAGCCCCAGACCGGCGCGTTGGCAGAAGGGCTGCAGGCGGCGCAGCACCGGATGGTCTTGCGCGGCCAGCTGGCCACCCGTGCCACGGTGCAGTTGACCCGGGCCCAGCTCGGCAATGTTGTAGGGCACCATGCCGGCCAGCCAGGCCAGCCGGGGCGCCAGGCTGGCGCCCAGGGCCGCATTGCCCACGCCGTTCTGCAGCGACAGCACCGGCGTGCCGGCCGGCAGCACCAGGCCCAGCTCGCGGGCGGCGTCGGCCGTGGCGCCACTCTTGACGGCCAGCAGCACCAGCTCGGGCGGTGGGCCCGCCATGGGAATCTGCTCGGACAAGGCCAGTTGCGCAGCGGGCAGCTCGACCCGGCGGCCGGTCAGATCGGTCAGGCACAGACCGTGGGCCCGCAAGGCCTTGAGCATGCGCGGCCGCGCCACGTACTGCACCGGCACGCCGGCGGCCTGCAGGCTGCCGCCAACAAAGCCGCCCACGCTGCCGGTGCCCAGCACCAGCACCCGCGGCGGGATGGGCGCATCAGAGGAGGACGATGGGGAGTCGGGAAGTTGGCTCATGCGGGCACCGTGCAGCGGAGCCCCGATGATGCCCCAGCGGGGCCCGGGGATCCAAAGCCCGACAGGCTCCTAGAATCGGGGTCAACCCCAGAAGACACCGAGGACAGGCATGAGCATCAAGAGCGACAAGTGGATCCGCCGCATGGCCGAGCAGACCGGCATGATCGAGCCCTTCGAGCCCGGCCAGGTGCGCCAGTCCCTTGACGGCCAGAAGATCGTCAGCTACGGCACCAGCAGCTATGGCTACGACATCCGCTGCGCCCGCGAGTTCAAGGTCTTCACCAACATCTACTCGACGGTCGTCGATCCGAAGAACTTCGACGAGAAGAGCTTCGTCGACATCGAGAGCGATGTCTGCATCATTCCGCCCAACAGCTTTGCGCTGGCCCGCACGGTGGAGTACTTCCGCATCCCGCGCAATGTGCTGACCGTCTGCCTGGGCAAGAGCACCTATGCGCGCTGCGGCATCATCGTCAACGTCACCCCCTTTGAGCCCGAGTGGGAGGGCTATGTGACGCTGGAGTTCTCCAACACCACGCCGCTGCCCGCCAAGATCTATGCAGGTGAGGGCTGCGCCCAGGTGCTGTTCTTCGAGAGCGACGAGGTCTGCGAGACCAGCTACAAGGACCGGGGCGGCAAGTACCAGGGCCAGCGCGGCGTGACCCTGCCCAAGACCTGAGATGGTCCTGAGGCGAAGCTGAGCCCCGGCTGAACAGCCCCCGATTTGCCCTGTTTATCGGGCTCATGATCGCGCGCACGGCGCGGCACCATCCAGCCATCCTTTCCACCCGGATGTCTGGAGGCCACCGTGCAAGCACCTGCCACTCCCTCGCCAGTCGCGCTTTCCGCTGCATTCCTTGCGCCCCTGCGCCATCCTGACCGGACGGTGGCGGAGGTCGACCCCGGCTTGATGCCCACGGGCTTGAGTGCCGGTGCCGTGCTGCGATTCAAGTCGATGATGGCGCTGGAAGGCCATGCCCTGCAGGTGGCCCGGATGGGTTTTGACCGACGCTATGTCTATGAGCAGATCGCGCTGGCCCACACCAGTGCCCGTGATCCGCTGCGCCGTCTGGCGCTGGAGCTGTTCCAGGCCTGCCACCAGTGCGAACAAAGTCGCCTGGCGGACTGAGCGCCGAGCACCAGGCCACCGCATGCGTTCCGTTTCCAGCCCCAAGGCCCTGGTGGCCGCCTGGTTTGATTTCCTCACACCCGCGCAGCGCGAGGTGGCAGAGGCCCTGCTTGCCGCGGTGCGCCATGCCGCGCCCGAGGCGGCGATGGTCATCAAGTGGGGCAACCTGGTGTTCGTGGTGGACGACATGCTCCTGCTGGCGATTGCGCCACAAAAGGGCCATGTCAATCTGCAACTGTTCAATGGCAGCCAGCTGCCCGCTGGCCTGGCCCCACTGGATGGCACGGGGCGCGGCTCCCGCAGTCTGCGTTGCCGCTTCCATCAGCCCATCGACCGCCCCCAGGTGGAGGCCCTCGTTCGTGCCTCGGTGGCGGTGGGTCGCCGCGCGGATGACCGGCGGCCACTGGATCAGGCCTGCGACTGAGTTCCTCGCACGAGGTGCAGCCAGTCGCAACGCAGCCAGCCCTTG
>CALRVU010000389.1:0-4157 GCA_943371685.1 Bordetella parapertussis
CGCCAATGTTGATGGTGATGGCCGAGGCCCCGCTCTTGGGGTCGAAACCAGTGGCGGGCGGGCCGCCCACTGGCACCGTCCACTCGCCCAGTTCGATGGTCAGGCTGCCCTCGCTGAGGGTGCTGGCCGACGAGGCGAGTGCGCTGGAGGTCACGGTCTGGCTGGCGGCCAAGGCCTGCACGCTGACAGCGTAGCGGCCGGATGCGGTGCCGGAGGTGACCGAGCCGCTGACCACGCTGGTGTCGGCGGCGGTAAAGCTCTTCTTGCCCCAGAGGCTCAGGTCGGACAGGGCGGCGGCCTTGTCGCGCATGGTCGCCGTCAGGCTCTTGAGCCTGCCCATCGACGAGACCTGGCTGGACAGCGAGGTGTTCTCGGACTTGAGCAGATCGATCGGCTTGCGCTCGACCGCCATCAGCGCCGAGATGATGCCTTCGGAGTCGAGCCCGGATCCGACGCCCAGAGATGAAATGGTGGCCATGGTGTTCCTTGGTGGCTACTGCGCTTTTTCGGCCAGCGGGCCCGGAACTTGAACCGGGCCGATCAGCCCTGCAGCAAGCGCAGGACCTGCTGGGGCAGTGCGTTGGCCTGGGCGACCATGGCATTGCCAGCCTGTTGCAGGATCTGGGCGCGGCTCATGTTGGCAGTTTCCTGCGCATAGTCGGCATCCATGATCCGGCTGCGCGCGGCCGCCTGGTTCTCGACCGACTGCTGCAGGTTGGAAATGATGGCGTCAAAGCGGCTCTGCGTGGCACCAAAGGTAGCCCGCGTGTCGTTGACGGTGTCGATGGCGGCGTCAATGCTGTCCATCACGTCGGCAATCGCGCCGGCCGTGGCATTGGCATCGATCACCGCCGTGCTGACCGTGACCGCGGTGATGTCGCTGGTCTGGGTCATGTTGGTGGTCACCACGTCGATCACGTCGTCGACCGTGGTGTTGGCGCCGATCTGGAAGGTCAGCGTGGTGGCATCGGCCCCCAGGATGTGCTTGCCATTGAAGGTCGTGCCTCCCAGGATCCGGCTGATTTCAGACTGCAGCTGCGTGAACTCCTTGTTCAGGGAGTCCTTGTCGGAGCTGGAGTTGGTGGCGTTTCGGGCCTGCACCGCCAGTTCGCGCATCCGCTGCAGGGCGTCTCCCACCTTGGAGAGTGCACCTTCTGCGGTCTGCGCCAGCGAGATGCCGTCATTGGCATTGCGCACGGCCACGTTCATGCCCCGAACCTGGGCGTTCATTCGCTCGGCAATGGCCAAGCCGGCCGCATCGTCTTTGGCCGAGTTCACCCGCATGCCTGACGACAGGCGTTGCATCGACACCGACAGAGACGATTGGGATGCGTTCAGGTTTCGCTGGGCGTTGAGCGAAGCGAGGTTCGTATTGATGGTCTGTGGCATGCGAGCACTCCTCAAGAATCAACCACACCCGGCAAACAAGCCGGCTTGGACGGGCGTCACGGACAAGATCCGCAGCGCCGGCAAAGCCGACACTCTGGTCACCGTCGGCTGCGGTCCGCCCGTTGCGGGGCGTCTCGCAGGTCTCGGCAGTGCTTCCGGACCACGCCTCTTCAAATGAAGAAACGTTGGTGTGATTCTCAAATCGCAGTGCTCAGAACAAAGCCGCGAAATGAAGCACATAAGCGCATCAGTTCGCGGCCCTGGGGGCAGCCATCAGGCCCTGGCCACCGGAGTGACCAGAGGGGCTGCGGGAGCTTACTGCAGCAATCGGAGGACCTGCTGCGGCAGCTGGTTGGCCTGCGCCACCATCGCGGTGCCGGCCTGCTGCAGGATCTGCGCCTTGCTCATGTTGGCGGTTTCCGTCGCAAAGTCCGCATCCATGATCCGGCCTCGCGCTGCGCTCTGCGCCTCCACGCTCTGTTGCAGATTGGCGATCACCGCATCGAACCGGCTTTGCGTGGCACCGAAGGTGGCGCGCTCGTCGTTGATGGTGTCGATGGCCGTGTCGATGTCGTCGATCACATCCCCGATGGCGCCGTTGGTCGCCGTGGAGTCGATCACCGCCGCCGAGCCGGTCACCGCCGAGATGTCGGAGTTGCCGGTCATGTCGGTGGTGGTCACCGTGATCACGTCATCGGTGGTGGTGTTGGCACCGATCTGGAAGTCCATGTCGGTCGCGTCAGCGCCCAGCATGTGCTTGCCATTGAAGGCCGTGCCACCCAGCACCCGGGTGATTTCCTTCTGCAGCTCGGCGAACTCCTTGTTCAGCGAATCCTTGTCGGAGCTGGAGTTGGTGGAGTTGCGAGCCTGCACCGCCAGCTCACGCATGCGCTGCAGCGAGTCGCCCACCTTGGCGAGCGCACCTTCTGCGGTCTGCGCCATGGAGATGCCGTCGTTGGCATTGCGGATCGCCACATTCATGCCGCGAACCTGGGCATGCATGCGTTCGGCGATCGCCAGGCCGGCGGCGTCGTCCTTGGCCGAATTGATGCGCATGCCCGAAGACAAGCGCTGCATCGAGGTTGCCAGGGCGCTCTGCGACGAATTCAGGTTGCGCTGAGCGTTGAGTGAGGCAACGTTGGTATTGATGGTCTGTGGCATGTTGATACTCCTGATCGGTTTCCAAAAGTCTCCGGTTAAAGCACCGGCGTGACGGTTTCGCCTAGCGCCGGGTGCTCCTCCGGTCGGGCTGCGTCTTGCAACGTCACCTGACCCTTGGCCATCTCACCGGACCGCAGAACCCGCATTTGCTGGTCCTGTTGGGAGGGATATCGGAGATCGCTTTTGGGAACTTGAGAAGAATCTTTGCCACAAGAGTGAGGCGCCGTTGTCGGCGGCGCCTCGGGGTGGGTTCAGGGCAGCGCCCTCATCATCAAGGGTCGCTCACGGCCGGCTCTGGGCGGCCGCCGCGCTGTCATCGAAGAAGCGACAGGACGGTCTGTGGCAGCTGGTTCGCCTGGGCGACCATGGCG
This sequence comes from Bordetella parapertussis, assembly GCA_943371685.1. Lineage (GTDB taxonomy): Bacteria > Pseudomonadota > Gammaproteobacteria > Burkholderiales > Burkholderiaceae_C > Ideonella > Ideonella parapertussis_A. The sequence goes on from CALRVU010000389.1 coordinate 2,922, forward strand.
GTGCCAGCTTGCTGCAGGATCTGCGCCTTGCTCATGTTGGCCGTCTCCTGGGCGAAGTCAGCGTCCATGATCCGGCCGCGGGCCGCGCTCTGGGCTTCCACGCCTTGCTGCAGGCTGGAGATGATGGCGTCAAACCGGCTCTGGGTGGCACCAAAGGTGGCGCGCTCATCATTGATGGTGTCGATCGCGGTGTCGATGTCGTCGATCACATCGCCGATGGCACCGGCCGTGGCGTCGGCGTCAATCACCGCGCTGGAGCCCGTCACCGCCGTGATGTCCGAGTTGCTCGTCATATTGCTGGTGGTGATCGTCACCGTGTCGTCGGTGCCGGTGTTGGCGCCCACCTGGAAGTCCATCGCCGTGGCATCTGCGCCCAGCATCTTCTTGCCATTGAAGCTGGTGCCGCCCAGGATCCGGCTGATTTCCGACTGCAGCTGCGCAAACTCCTTGTTCAGCGAGTCCTTGTCCGAGCTGGAGTTGGTGGCATTGCGGGACTGAACCGCCAGCTCCCGCATCCGCTGCAGCGAGTCACCCACCTTGGACAGTGCGCCTTCAGCCGTCTGTGCCAGCGAGATGCCGTCGTTGGCATTGCGGATCGCCACATTCATGCCGCGAACCTGGGCATTCATGCGTTCTGCGATCGCCAGGCCGGCGGCGTCGTCCTTGGCTGAATTGATGCGCAGACCTGAGGACAGGCGCTGCATGGACGTGGCCAGCGAGTTCTGCGAGGCGTTGAGGTTGCGCTGCGCATTGAGCGAAACCACATTGGTGTTGATGGTCTGGGGCATGGTGATTACTCCTGCACGGGGCTTGAAGACAGTCTCTTGCGAGACCTCGGATGTGCCCCCGTTTGAAAGTTTCTGGGGCCGTGAAATGCTTTTCGGAGCCTTGATCGCGGGACTTGAGGGCTTTTTTTGCCGCTTTTCCTTCGATCAACTTTCGTCTGCTTGTCGAGTCACCGGTGGTCCGGCACCGGCGGCCGGTCAAAAGACCTGCCGCTTGCCTGTTTATCGACCTTTAAGCGCCGCGCTGCAGGCCTAAATTGCAACGATGTCCGACCGAGCCCCCCCTGCGGCTGCCCCCCATGCCGCCCGACTTGCCCTGGTGATGATTGCCCGCAACGAGGCCCACCAGATCGGCAGGGCCCTGGCCAGCGCCCTGCCCTGGGTGGACGAGGCTTGGGTGCTGGACACCGGATCGACCGACGACACCGTGGCCGTGGCCCGCGCCGCTGGC
>CALRVU010000390.1:0-4156 GCA_943371685.1 Bordetella parapertussis
TTGGCCTTCTTGCCGCCGATCATCACGCCCTTGGCGTTCAACTCGTCGATGGCCATGCGGGCGCCGTTCTCGTTGTCCTTGCCCAGGTGGGCAATGCCGCCGCTGGTGGGGCCGACGTGACCGATCTTGACCACCAGCTCTTGGGCGTGCAGCGAGCCCGCCAGAAGGGCCACGGTGGCAGCAGCGATCACATTCAGTTTGACTTGCATAGGTTCGAACCTCCGGTAGGGGTTATGTGTGAAACACGAGCGTGTTGGGTGAGATCAACAGCGCGCTGACGATACTCCAAAAAAACCGTCTTCACGATGCTCGCAAGCCCCATGCCAGTGCCGGCATCAAGGGGACTGCGGACGATGAACCAAGGTGTGGCCTTCGGCTTCGTAGCGCTTCCAGCGGGCGCGGCCCGATGCGCGCAACTGGGCGTCGCTGCCCACCACTTCGGCGATGCGCTCGAACCCCGTCAGCCAGCCGAAATCATCCAGTCCCAGGTTGATCACGCTGTCGCAGCGCAGACCGTCCTGCGGCCGATTCAGCAGCCAGACACGGGTCAGCGCCAAGCTGCTGTCAGGTGGCCAGTCGCCGTCAGCAGCGGGCTGCCGCAGGTGCGGCAGGAAGGACGTTTCCTCGTGCTGCCACAGCATGGCGCCGAGCGGGTCCAGCAGAAAGTCGGGGCCGCACACGACGACGCGGCCCCCTTCCCGGTGCTTCTTGCGCACCAGGCGCAGTGCGAGTTCCGGCGCGTCCACCACGCCCGTCAGAAACACGACCTGCGCCATGTTGTGCCGCTCGCTCAGGCCTTGGCCGCGCGGGCCAGCACGAAGTGGGTCAGCAGGCCGACCGGCCGGCCGGTTGCCCCCTTGGCCGCGCCACCGCGGTGTGACACACCGGCGATGTCGAGGTGCGCCCAGGGGTAGCTGGCGGTGTAGCGCTGCAGGAACTTGGCGGCGGTGATGGCACCACCGGCCCGCGAACCCACATTGGCCATGTCGGCGAAGTTGCTCTTCAGCGCTTCGTCGTATTCCTCATCGAGCGGCAGGCGCCAGCAGGGGTCTTGCGCCGTTTCCGATGCGGCCATCAGGTCGGCCGCCAGCGCGTCGTCACTGGAGAACATGCCGGCGCGGTGATTGCCCAGGGCGATGATGCAGGCACCGGTCAGGGTGGCGATGTCGACCACGGCTGCGGGCTTGAAGCGCTCCGCGTAGGTCAATGCGTCGCACAGGATCAGTCGGCCTTCGGCATCGGTGTTCAGGATCTCGATGGTCTGACCGGACATGCTGGTCACCACATCGCCGGGCTTGGTGGCCAGGCCGCTGGGCATGTTTTCGCAAGCCGGGATCAGGCCCACCAGATTGACCTTGGGCTTGAGTTCAGCCACCGCACGCATGGTGCCCAGCACGCTGGCCGCGCCGCACATGTCGAACTTCATCTCATCCATCTCGGCCGCGGGCTTGAGCGAGATGCCGCCGGTGTCAAAGGTGATGCCCTTGCCCACCAGCACGATCGGTGCGTCCTTCTTGGCCGCGCCCTTGTACTCCATGACGATGAAGCGCAACGGTTCTTCCGAGCCGCGCGATACCGACAGGAAGGAGCCCATTCCGAGCTTCTCGACGGCCTTGCGGTCGAGCACCTGCACGGCAAAGCCGAACTCCTCGCCCAGGCGCTTGGCCTCTTCACCCAGGTAGGTGGGCGTGCAGACATTGGCCGGGCGGTTGGCGCACTCGCGCGCCAGGGTGATGCCGGCGGCAATGCCTTGACCGCGCTGCAGGCCGGCCTTGATGGCAGGCAACGCCACTTTTTCGGCCACCAGCGAAACCTTGCCTGGTGCCGGTGCGGCTTCTGCACTGGGCTTGGTGTGGGTGTAGGTGTAGCTGGCCTGTTCGAGGGCCAGCACCAGCGTTTCGGCATGGCTGTCGGTCGGCGTGGCGCCGGCCACCGTCACGGCCAGATGGCGCACCGACCGACCCTTGAGCGTGGCCAGCGCTGCGGCGACCGCCGCGCGGAAGGCTTTGGCCGAGCTGTCCTTGGCGCCAGCCAGAACCACGCGACCCGCCTTTACGCCGGCGACGCCGTGCAGGTAGATCGTGCGGCCTGCTTTGCGCTCGAAATCGCCCGACTTGACGGCGGCGGCGATGGCGGAATCCAGGGCTGCGTTGCCGGTCAAGGCCTCGCTGTTGGCCGGCAGAACCACGATCAGTGCGTCTGCAGCAACAGCACCAAGTCCATCGGCGGTGGCCGCAAGAGCTTGAAAGTTCATAATCTGTCTCGAATGAAGGTGAGCTTTTGATGTTATTCGATTCGTCTGTTCGGAAAGAACTTGCGCGAAGTTTCGGGGCGACCCTGGTGGTCATCCTGACCATCGTGGTCACGATGATGCTGATCCGCACCCTGGGCCTGGCTGCCAACGGCGCGGTGTCGCCGCAAGACGTGGTGCTGGTGCTGGGCTACAACGCCCTGGGCCAGTTGCCGCTGATGCTGGGCTTGTCGCTCTTTGTTTCGGTGGTGATCACGCTGGGCCGCATGTACCGGGACAGCGAGATGGCGATCTGGTTCAGTGCTGGCATCGGCTTGGCCCGTTTCATCGGGCCGGTGCTGCGCTCGGGCTGGCCCACCCTGGCGGCGATTGCCGTGCTGGTGCTTGGCGTCTGGCCCTGGGGCAACCGGCAGATGGGCGAGTTGAAGATCCGCTACGAGCAACGGTCCGATCTGTCACGCGTGGCACCCGGCAGTTTTCAGTCGTCGGCTGATGGCTCGCGGGTGTTCTTCATCGAGCGCGCTGGCGGCGAGCAAGGGGCTGGGCGCAATGTGTTCCTGCTCAGCCGCAAGGACGAGGTCGAGGCGGTGACCACCGCCCGCGCCGGGCGGGTGGACAACTCGGCCGAGGACCGCCAGCTGGTGCTGGACGCGGGTCATCGCAATGAGCAGAACCTGAGCACGGGCGAGCGCACGCGCATGAGCTTTGACGAGTTCCGCACCGTGGTGGATCCGGGCCGCGCATCCACCGCCACCTCGGCGTCGCCCAAGACCAAGGACACCCTGGAGCTGCTGGCCGATCCCACGCTGGTGAACCAGGGTGAACTGGCCTGGCGGCTCGGTCTGCTCATCGGGGCGGCCAACCTGCTGCTGCTGGGCATCGGCACTTCCGTCACCAATCCTCGCCGGCCCAACAACTGGAACCTGCTGTTTGCCTTGCTGGCTTTCATGGTCTATTTCAACCTGGTCAATCTGAGCCAGGCCTGGATCGCAGCGGGTCGCGTCCATTCGGTGGTGGCCATGATCGTCCTGCATGGCAGCGCCCTGCTGGTGGCGCTGATGTTGATCTGGTGGCGCGACCACGCCGCCGTGCGGCGCTGGCCGTTCGCCCGCATGCCCAAGCCATCGCCGTCGACGGACTCTGCCGCCCTGCCCGCTCAATCGCCTTGAAGGCTCGATGAAAACCATCCGCAAACTGCTCTATCGCGACGTGCTCTGGTCGGTGTTCTTTGTCGCACTGGCCTTCCTGTCGCTGTTCTTCTTCATCGACTTCCTGGACGAACTGGCCCGCGTCGGCCGCCGCGGCTACACCCTGGGCCATGCCGGTCTGGCCGCGGCGCTGGCCATGCCGGGCCGCCTCTATGAGCTCGGGCCAATTGCCGTGCTGATCGGCACCATCTATGCCATGGCGCGCTTGGCCCAGTCGTCCGAGTTCACGATCCTGCGCACCGCAGGCCTGGGGCCGACCCGGGCGCTGACCTTGTTGCTGGTGCTCGGCTTGTTCCTGGGTGCGCTCACGTTCTGCGTGGGCGAGTACCTTGCGCCCTGGAGTGAACAGCGCGCGGCTGACTTGAAGGCGAGGCCGCGCGGCGGGCCGAATCTGGGTCGCGCCGGTGCCTGGCTCAAGGAGCATCGCGTCACCGCCGAGGGCTCGCGCAACTATTCGATCAATGTGGAGACCAGTGCGGCCGGTGGCAAGTTGCAGGGCATCCGGATCTTCGAGCATGACGACGAGGGTCGGCTGCTGTCCCGAATCGAGGCCGAGACGGGTGTCGTGAGCTCCAGCCGCAATGGCTCGGTCTGGCATCTGGAGGGGGTGCAATCGACCCGCTGGCCCGCCCAGGCCGACGCGGCGCTGGCAGAACAGACCCTGGCCGCGCTGGACTGGCCGACCACGCTGGACGCC
>CALRVU010000391.1:0-4153 GCA_943371685.1 Bordetella parapertussis
CGGCCGCCGGGCCGGGCAGCGCGCCGCGCGGCCAAGCGGTCGTTGGCCACCAGCAGCAAGGGTGTCAGCAGCATCGACAGTGCCACCACCGCCACCAGCAGCGACGACATCGCCCCGCTGATCACCCGGCCTTGCTCAGCCGCCTGGAACACCACGAAGCCGAACTCGCCGCCCTGGGCCAGCAAGATGCCGAACACCGGCCGCTCGGCCAGCGGCACGGGCATCAGCCGGGCCATGGCCCAGAGCACGCCCGCCTTGATCAGCAGAAAGCCGGCCACCAGGCCGGCCACCAGGAAGGGCCGCGACAGCACCACCGCAAAGTCGATGCTCATGCCCACGGCGATGAAGAACAGGCCGAGCAGCAAGCCCTTGAACGGCTCGAGGTCGGTTTCCAGTTCGCGCCGGTATTCGCTCTCGGCCAGCAGCACACCGGCCAGAAAGGCTCCCAGCGCCATCGACAGGCCCACGGCCTGCATCAGCGCGGCCGTGGCCACCACCAGCAGCAGGGCGGCGGCGGTGAAGATCTCGGGCGTCTTGCTGCGGGCGATCCAGCGCAGGGCCGGGCGCAAGAGCAGGCGGCCGCCCAGCACGATGGCCACGATCACGCCCACGGCCCGGGCGGCCCCCCAGGCGCCATGGCTGTCCTCGGCACCCGCCGGTGCCAGGGCCAGCAGGGGCACCAGCGCCAGGATGGGAATGGCGGCGATGTCCTGCAGCAGGGCCACGCTGAGCACGCTCTGCCCCGACGAGGTGGCCATCAGGTTGCGCTCGGCCAGCACGCCCAGGCCGATGGCGGTGGACGACAGTGCCAGGCCGAGTGCGCCGACCAGGGCCAGCCGCCAGTCCACGCCCACCGCCCAGGCCGCGCCAAACAGCAGCGCGGCGGAGCCGAACAGCTGCAGGCTGCCCCAGCCAAAGATCGGCCGGCGCAGCGCCCAGAGCCGGCGCGGCTCCAGCTCCAGACCCACCAGGAACAGCATCAGCACCACGCCGAACTCGGCGAAGTGCAGCATCTCCTGCGCATCGGTCACCAGGCCGGCGCCCCAGGGGCCGATGGCGATGCCGGCGCCCAGGTAGCCGATGATCGAGCCCAGGCCAGCCCAGCGCGCCAGCGGCACCGCCACCACGGCCGCGCCCAGGTAGACCAGGCTGAGTTGCAGCCAGCCGCTGCCGGCGCTCATGGCTGGCCTCCGCTCAGCATCGCCTGCTGGGCGAGCAGTTCGGGCGGACGGTCCGCCATGGGGACCTCGCAACCCGGGCAGACGGGGAGTTCGTCCAGCTCGGGCCAGTCCGGGTACTGCTGCAGCCGTGCGACGAACAGGGCAGCGTGGGCGGCCACTTCGGCATCGCTGACCTGATGTGCGCCATGCAGCACCAGGGGCGGCAGAAATCGCATGCCGGCCAGCGCAGCGGTCTGCTCGCAGGGTGGCCAGAAGGCATCGATGAAATGCCGGTTGTGGCCGCTGGGGTGGTAGGCCTCGGCGCTGCCGCCGGTGCTGACGACCAGCCACAAGTCCTTGCCGCGCAGCGCGTTGCCGCCCGGTCCGTAGGCCCAGCCAAAGGCGAACACCTCGTCGAGCCACAGCTTGAGCAGCGGCGGCATGCCGTACCAATGCAGCGGGTGCTGCCAGACCACCAGCTGCGCTTCTGCCAGGGCGGCTTGCTCGGCCGCCACGTCGATCAGGTAGTCGGGGTAGAGCGCGTACAGGTCGCGCACGGCCACGGTACCGTCGGGCACCTGCCGGGCGGCCGTCATCAGGGCCAGATTGACTCGCGAGTGTTCGAGCTGTGGGTGGGCGGTGAGAAGCAGAACCTTGGCCATGGGCATTTCGGGGTAAGGCCGGCGGACGGCGTCAGGGCAAGCCAGCGGCGGGACGGTGGCAGCTGGCCGCTACCATACCTGTTTTGGACTGTGGAGACCTCGATGCCGGTGATTGCAATCGCCAATCCCAAGGGCGGCGTGGGCAAAAGCACCTTGGCCACCAACCTGGCGGGTGCCCTGGCTCAGCGCGGGCACTGGGTCATGCTGGGCGATCTGGACCGCCAGCAGTCCGCGCGGCAGTGGCTGGGCATCCGCCCGCCGCAGGTGGCGCCGATCAGTGGCTGGACGATCCGCGAGGGCTCTGATGTCGTGCGGCCGCCGCGCGGCACCACTCATGCCGTCATCGACAGTCCGGCTGGCCTGCGCGGCAAGCGCCTGGATGCGCTGATGAAGATGGCCGACTACCTGCTCGTGCCGCTGCAGCCCAGCTTGTTCGACATCCAGGCCACGCATGCCTTTCTGACCGAACTGCAGCAGCATCCTCGCTATGGCCGGGTCAAGATCGGCCTGGTGGCGATGCGGGTCAAAGACCACACGATTGCGCTGGGCCGCCTGCACGAGTTTGTCGCCACGCTGCCCGCCCCCATGATCACCGCGCTGCGCGACACCCAGAATTATGTGCACCTGGCCGCCAGCGGCCTGACGATCTGGGACGTGGCCCCCGGCCGCGTCGAGCGCGATCTGGCCCAGTGGGCCCCCTTGATGGATTGGATCGACGCGGCATGACGAACATGGAGACGCCATTGATGAACACCCGTTTCGAGCACCTGGCCGACCTGGCTGACAAAGTTGGCCAGATCGTCGGCCAGAGCGACTGGATCACGGTCGACCAGGCGCGCATCGATCGCTTTGCCGAGGCCACCGGCGACCACCAATGGATCCACGTCGATCCGGTGCGGGCCGCCGAGGGCCCGTTCAAGACCACGGTGGCACACGGCTTCCTGACCCTGTCGCTGTTGCCGCTGATGTTTGACGCCGGCTTTGAAGTGGCCGACGTGCGCATGGGCATCAACTACGGGCTGAACCGGGTGCGCTTCCCGGCGCCGGTGCCGGTGGGCAGCCGCTTGCGTGGCCAGTTCAAGTTGCTGGCCTACGAAGCCCTGCCGGGCGGCGCCCAGCTGACGGTGGAGGTCAGCGTCGAGCGGGAGGGCAGCGACAAGCCGGTTTGCGTGGCCGAGTCAGTGACCCGCCGCTTTGTCTGAGCCATGCCGGCCATGAATGTGGGGGGTGTTGCCACATGATCGCGGTAGCATCGGCCATCGCCGTTGCCCTGGTTTCGTCCTCACTTGCCTGCGCCCACCATGAAAGTCCTGCTGGTCGATGACCATCCCCTGATCCTCTCGGCCCTCAAGGCGATGATGGAGAGCATCAAGCCGGGCGTGGATGTGACAGCCGTGTCCAGTGCCAGCGCCACCCGCCGCATCCTGGCCGTGGCCCATGACTTTGACCTGGTGCTGCTCGACCTGCAGCTGGGCGACTCGGTGGGTTTCGAGCTGCTCGGCGACCTGCGGCGCGGCTACCCCGACATGCCGGTGGTGGTGGTCTCGGCCTCCGATCGCTCCAGCGACGTGATCCAGGCCATCGACCTGGGCGCCATGGGCTTTCTGCCCAAGCGCATGGCCACCGATGAACTGGCCGATGCCCTGCGTCTGGTGATGGACGGCGGCATCTTCGTGCCGACGATGTCGATGGGCGCCATGCCGCCCGCAGCCGGCCCGAACGTGGCCCAGGCCGCCGCCGACTCGCCCTACCAGACCCTGCCATCGTTCGAGGCCCTCGGCCTGACGCCGCGCCAGGCCGACGTGCTGAGCATGCTGCTGCAGGGCAAGCCCAACAAGGACATCGCGCGCCGCCTCGGCTTGTCGGTGGAAACGGTCAAGGACCATGTGCAGGCCGTGCTGCGCGCGCTCGGCGTCAGCTCGCGCACCCAGGCGGTGCTGGCGGTCAGCCAGATGACTCAGCAGCGCCGCGGCGGCGCGCCGGAATGACGCAGGGCGATTGATCACGATGGAGCCCGAGCAACGCGGCGCACCGGCCGAGCCGGCCGGCGCCCATGCGCAGCATGCCTTGCTGCGTGAACAGGTTGAAGCCTTGTTTTCCTTTGCGCCGGCGGCTTCGCTGGGCAGTGCGCTGGGCATCGCCGTGGTGCTGGCGCTGTTCGGCAGCCATGCCCCCGAGGATGCGCTCTGGCCCTGGTGCGGCGCCAATGCCTTGCTCTGGCTGGCCCGCAGCTACCAGGCGCTGCACTGGCATCTGCGCCGCAGCCGGGCGCACACGATGGCCGCGCTGCAGCGGGCCCGCGACCTGTGCTACGGCCTGACGCTGTGCTCC
>CALRVU010000392.1:0-4144 GCA_943371685.1 Bordetella parapertussis
GGGCCGCCATCGCCTGCCGATCGGCCTCGGCGGCGGCGCTGGCCGCCCGCAGGGTCTCGGCATTGGCCCGTGCTGCCTCGGTCCGGGCAATCGTGGCCTGCCAGCTGGCGGCCACCACGCCGCCGGCCAGCGCCAGCATCACGGCAGCCGACAAGGAGGCGGTCAGCCAGTTGCGGCGCAGCCAGAGCCGGGCCCGGTGGCGGCGCCCCAGCCGGCGCGCCGAGACCGGGCGGGACTCCAGCCAGGCCCGCAAGTCCTCGATCAGCGTCCCGGCGCTGCCATAGCGCTCGCTGGGTGACTTCTGCAAGGCCTTGTCGATGACGGCCTCCAGATCGCCCGGCGCCCGCTGCAGCACATCCACCGGCCGGGCCCCCGCAGCCGATGGCGCGACGCGACGCAAGGCCTGCGACACGCGCAGCGGTGCATCGTGAAGCAAGGCATGCTCGCTGGCCACCCGACCGCGCCCCGGGCTCTGGAAAGGCCGCTCGCCCGTCAGCAGCTCAAACAGCAAGACGCCCAGCGCAAAGGTGTCGGTCGCCGCCGTGCAAGGATCGCCCGTGACCTGCTCCGGTGCGGCGTAGTCCACCGTCAGGCCGCGGCCGTACTGGCGGGTGAGCGAGGTGGCGGCCGGATCGCGCACGCCGCCTGCATCGTCGGCCAACAGGCTGGCAATGCCGAAGTCCAGCAAGCGCGGCTGGCCGTCAGGCGACACCACCACATTGGACGGCTTCAGATCGCGATGCACCACCAGTTGCCCGTGTGCATAAGCGACCGCCTGGGCAATCTGCAGCAGCAGCTGCACCCGCTGGGCCACCGTGGGGCAATGGCGGCGGGCGTACTCCAGCAAGGTCGTGCCGTCCACATACTCCAGCACCAGATAGGCTTGATCGGCCTCGATGCCGGCGTCCAGCAGCCGCGCAATGCCGGGATGACTGAGCCTCGAAAGAATCACCCGCTCGCGCGTGAAGCGCGCAGCCAGGTCAGGGCGGGGCAAGTCACTGCGCAGCAGCTTGATGGCGGCCTGGCCCTGGTAGAGGCCGTCAGCCCGCTCGGCCAGCCAGACCTGGCCCATGCCGCCCTCGCCGATCTGGCGCGCCAGACGCCAGGCACCGAAGCGCAATCCGGCTTCAAGGCCCGACACCGGCGGCTCGGCCAGGGCCTGGCCCAGCAGATTCTGAAACACCTGCGGGCCCTGCGGCAGCACGGGCTCGGGCGCCTGATCGTCCGGGCCCATCCGCGCAAGCAGACGGGCCACCGCCTGCGCATCCGCCGGCGGCAAGTGGGCCAGCCAGCGCTCGCGCTCGGCTGGACGAAGAGACATCGCATGGTCCAGCAGATCGGACCAGCGCAACCAGGAAGTGGAATTGATCATCGACATCACACACTCGTCAGACGGTACCCATCCAGCCAGCGCGGCGCGCTGACCCTCAGGCCAGAGGTACAGACGAAATGGCCACCGTCCTCACGCCAAATCCTCACCGAGCAGCTCGGCCAGCAAGGCCCGGGCCTTGCGCAGATCACGGTTGACGGTCCGGGTGGAGACCCCGCGCAGCTCCGCGATCTCCTCCAGGCTCATGCCGGTGAAGGCGCTCATCTCGATCAGCTCGTAGAGCGCCACATCGAGGCCACGCATCTGCGTCAAGGCGCGGTCCAGGTCCAGCAGATCGGCCGGCTGGCCGAACAGATCGGGCGATTCGTCGGCGTGGGACATCGTCACCAGCACCGCATCACCCCCGCGCTTGTGGGCCTGACGGGCACGCAGGTGATCAATCACCACCGAGCGCAGCACGCTGCCAACATAGGCAAAGAACTGGCCACGCGTGGCGCCGCGCAAGCCTTCGCCATCCGCCAGCTTCAAGAAGCCTTCATGGACCAGGGCCGTGGCCTGCAAGCCGGTCACGCCGCCGGCATCGGCCAGTCGGGCCCGGGCCACGCGCTTGATCTCCGGATAGAGGCGGGCGAACAACTGATGCGACGCCTGGGCGTTCCCCTGGGCGGCGTCCTGGAGCAAATCGGTGATGCTGATCATGGCCCGCCCATGGTAGCCAAGCCAGAGCCCGGGTTTCCTCCCCTAAACTGGTGGACATGCCCGAAAAAACCGTGCCCATCCGGCCCCGAGCCCTGATTCTTGCGGCCGGCCGCGGCGAGCGCATGCGGCCCTTGACCGACAGCACCCCCAAGCCTTTGCTCGAGGTGCAGGGTCAGCCACTGATCGAATACCACCTGCAGGCCCTGGCCGCAGCCGGCGTGCAGGAGGTGGTCATCAACACCGCCTGGCTGGAGGAACAGTTCCCGGCCCGCTTGGGCGACGGCAGCCGCTGGGGTCTGAACATCCGCTATTCCATGGAAGGGCGCGACCACGGCGGCGCGCTGGAAACTGCCGGTGGCATGGCCCAGGCGCTGCCCTGGCTGTGCGAGGGGCCTGATCCGGTCTTCTGGGTGGTGGCCGGCGACGTGTTCCTGCCCGGCTTTGGTTTTGACGCGGCAGAGGCCGCGGACTTTGCCCGCAGCCCGGCCTGGGGCCGGCTCTGGCTGGTCGCCAATGCGCCGCACCATCCGCAGGGCGATTTCGCCATCGACGGCGATGGCCTGGCCACCGCCACGCCCGCAGACCCTGCGACGCCCAAGCGCACCTGGGCCAGCGTCGGCCTGTTCAGGCCGCAGATGGTCAGCACGGTGCAGGCCGGCAGTCGCATGGCCCTGCGGCCCTGTCTGGACCGGGCCATGGCCGCGGGCCGACTGCAAGCCCGTGCCTACGACGGCCAGTGGACCGATGTGGGCACGGTCGAGCGGCTGAACGCGCTCAATCAGCCAGGGGTGCGGTGATCGCGTCGATCTTGGCGAGCCACTCGGGCGTCAAGCGGTCAGCCACGGCGAGTGCGCCCAGATTGCTCTGCAACTGATCCAGCCGCGAGGCGCCGGTGATCACGCTGGACGCGTTCGGGTTGTGACTGGCCCAGGCAATCGCCAACTGAGCCAGGGTGCCACCCAGTTCGGCAGCAATTGGCGCCAGTCGGGCCACGGCGGCATTGCGGGCCGGATCGGTCAGGCCGTCACGCAGAAAGGCCACGTTCTCCATCGCGCCGCGCGAGCCCTCGGGGATGCCATGCTGGTACTTGCCAGTCAGCAGGCCGGACGCCAGCGGGCTCCAGGTGGTCAGGCCGATGCCGATGTCTTCATACAGCCGCTTGTACTCCTGCTCGACCCGCTTGCGGTGGAAGAGGTGGTACTGCGGCTGCTCGACCACCGGCTTGTGCAGGTGGTGGCGCTCGGCCAGATCCCAGGCAGCCCGCACATCGGCGGCACTCCACTCGCTGGTGCCCCAGTACAGCGCCTTGCCCTGGGTGATCATGTCGCTCATGGCGCGCACCGTCTCCTCGATCGGCGTGTGCGGATCGGGGCGGTGGCAATAGACCAGATCGATGTGATCCAGATCGAAACGACACAGCGACGCATCGATCGCCTGCATCAGGTACTTGCGGTTCAGCGTGTCTTTGCGGTTGATCGCATCGCCGGCCCGGTCCAGGCCCCAGAAGAACTTGGTGGAGACCAGGTAGTTGAGGCGCGGCCAGCCCAGGCGCTTGAGCGCCTGGCCCATCAGCACTTCACTCTCGCCGCCGGCATAGGCCTCGGCATTGTCAAAGAAGTTGACGCCGCCATCGTAGGCGGCGGCCATCAACTCGACGGCGGCATCGGTGTTGACCTGGTCCTTGTAGGTGACCCAGGAGCCCAGTGAAAGCTGACTGACTTGGATGCCGGAGCGGCCGAGGCGGCGATAGCGTATGAGAGATTCCGAAAAGTAAGACTACTCAGGTTAGCTCACCCTGGCCATCCACGCGCGTGCTGCGGGCATCCAAGCCGCAGTTCAGTTGGCGCAACCCTCGGTGCTGCTGGCGGAAAAGCGGTAGGCATAGGCCTTGTAGCTGACCGCATCGGCCAAGGTTTGTTCGTACTGCATCACAAGAGGAACACTGCCGCCGGTTGCGACCGAGGGCATCTCGCTGCGCATGTGCAAGAAGCTGATGCCCTCGCTGCTGTCCTGCGGGTTGGGATGAACCAGCAAGCTGGTGCACTTGAAACTGTCCTTGGCACCGCGGCTGTCGGACTGATAGACGAACAGCTTGGAGAGCTTGCCTGCTGGGTG
>CALRVU010000393.1:0-4140 GCA_943371685.1 Bordetella parapertussis
CGAGTTGCTGGCGCACCCGCCCTGGGACCTGGCGCCCGATGGCACCCTGCACTGCACCGTCAAGGTGGACGGTTTCTCATGGGTGGCTCAGCGGCCCCTGATGGTGCCCACACTGGCCGGGCCGCAGCGCCTGCAGCCGCGGCGCGACCAGCTCAGCTATCGGCTCAGCGGCCTGGGTTTTCCGTCGGCGCGGCGCGGTCCGCCGGCCGATCTGCTGGTGACCGTGCAACCGGTCTACCCGGAGGTGCTCAGCGCCGACCAGCAGATCCTGCTCGACCAGCTGATTGCCAGCTGCAAGCCGCCCGGCGCCAACGGTGCCGCCTGAGCTCAGGCGGCGGGCGCCAGCTTGAAGCGGGCCACCACCTGCACCAGCTCCTGGGCGCGGGTCTTGAGGGACTCGGACGCGGCGGCGGTTTGCTCCACCAGCGCCGCATTCTGCTGGGTCATCTGGTCCAGCCCGCTGACGGCGGCATTGACCTGGCGCACGCCGCCGGTCTGCTGCTCTGACGCGACAGAGATCTCGCCCAGCACGCCATTGATGGCCTGGGCACCGGTGACCAGGCTCTGCATCTCGCGGCCGGCGTGGGCCACCACGTCAGTGCCTTCACGCACCCGCTCCACCGTGGCGTTGATCAGGCTCTTGATCTCGCGAGCGGCGGTGGCCGAGCGCTGGGCCAGGCTGCGAACCTCGGCCGCCACCACCGCAAAGCCGCGGCCTTGCTCGCCGGCACGGGCGGCCTCCACGGCCGCATTCAGGGCCAGGATGTTGGTCTGGAAGGCAATGCCGTCGATCACGCCGATGATGTCGCCGATCTTCTCGGACGCAGCGCTGATCTGGCCCATGGTGTTGACGGCCTGGCCGATGACCTGACCACCGCGCTGCGCCACCGAGGCGTTCTCGTGCGCCAGGCCCGCTGCCCGGGCCGTGCTGGCACTGGTGTTGGCCAGCGTGGCATTGATCTGCTCGAGCGAGGCAGCCGTCTGCTGCAGCTCGGAGGCCGCTTGCTCGGTGCGGCCCGACAGGTCCATCGAGCCGGCGGCAATCTCGGTGCTGGCCAGCACGATGCCGTCGGCCGCGCCGCGCACATCAGTGACGATCTCGCGCACGGCCGTCTGCATGCGCCCCAGGGCCACCATCAAGTCGGCGGCTTCATCCGTGCCCCAAGGCAAAGGAGCGCGGCTCAGGTCGCCTTCGGCCATCGTGTTGAGGTGACGGCCGACTTCTTCCAGCCCGCCATCCATCACCTGGGCAAAGCAATAGAACAGGTAGGCACCCAGCAACACGCACAGCACGATGGCCACGCTCTTGAGGTTGCGAGTCTGCTCCAGGCGGCTCACGCGCTGCGCCAGCAAGTCATCCAGCGCTGGCAAGGCCGAGTTGAAGACCTCGAAGTACGCATCCATCGCCTTGCGGCCGTCGGCAAACACCTCCTGCGGCTCGGCAGCCGCCTTGACGAGGTCGGTCGGATCGGCGGTCTTGACAAACTTGAGCGCGGCCGCGAAGCCTTTCAGGTCCACCGCCTCGCGCAGGGCGGGATTGGCCTGGAAGGCGCGCTCGAAGTTGGCCTTGGCGTCTTCCATGCCACCAGCGGCCCGGGCATTCCAGACCGCCATCTTCTTGTACTGATCCGGATTGTCCAGACCGCTCTTGGCGGCCGCATACGTGCCCCAGCCCCACAACTGGCCCAGGTCTTCGCTGGCGCGGGGCATGGTCAAGAAAATGGCATTGATGCTGTAGAGCGAATCCAGATCCGGGTCCAGCACCAGGTTGGAGTTGTCGCTCAGGCCTTGCAGCACCTTGAGCGAGGCCTCGGTGACCGGGCCGAACACGGTGCGACCTTTGTCATCAGCGCCGTTCTTGGACGTGGCCGTCGCAGCCCATGCCGCTTGCATCGTGGCCAATGGCTCGCGCAGGGCCAGCGGATCGCCGGTGGCTTGCAAATGCTGTTCAAACGCAGCCAGTGCGCCATCCACCTGCGTGCGGGAGGCGCTGTAGTCCTTGCTGGCATCAAAGCCGCCGAGCGTGGCCCGCGTGGCATTGCGCACGTCCAGCACACCGCGCAGTACTGGCACGAACTTCTGCATGGCAAGCACGCCGGCCCGCTCCTGGCGCGCAAACTCAAGTTGGTCCTGCATGGTGGCCCTGTAGGCGTGGCCCAGAATCAGGGCGGGCAACAACAGCACCGCTGAGATCAGCAATGCCTTGCTGCGAAACCGCAGATGCCTGAACAGGCGCACACCCGGTGACCAGATGCCGTGGTGCTTGAAGAAGTCGGCCGTGCCCGCGCGCGGGGCAGACAGGGGCTGAGGTGCAGAGGTCGTCATGGGCTTTCTCGATGGCGGCCAGCCCGCGGGAGATGCCGCGGGCATTGTTGACAGCACTATCGGACAAACCCTGATTCAGTTAAACGCCGAGCTTTCCCGCCATTCCGGCGCAGTTCATATTTCTGTCACAAAGCTCGCCGATCAGACCTGCGGTGCCAGGTAGCGGCGCTCCCAGGCACTGATCTCGCGCAGGTAGCTGTCGTGCTCCAGGCCCTTGACCGACAAGTAGGCTTGCACAAACTCGGCGCCCATCAAGCGCGCAGCTGAAGGGCTCTTGGCCATTTGCTCGTGCGCGGCCAGGAAGGTGCGGGCCAGATCGTGGGCGTGGTCATAGCCATTGCCCACCAGCGGCTCGGTCGGTGTCAGTTGCTCTTGCAAACCCGCCAGGCCGGCGGCCAGGGTGGCGGCAATCGCCAGATAGGGGTTGGCATCGGCGCCAGCAATGCGGTTCTCGACCCGCCTTGCCGCCGGGCCACTGTGCGGCACGCGCAGGCCGGCGGTGCGGTTGTCCAGGCCCCACATCAGATTGATCGGCGCCTGGCTGCCCGTCACGTAGCGGCGATAGGAGTTGACGAAGGGCGCAAACACCAGCATCAACTCGGGCAAGTAGGCCTGCAGGCCGGCGATGTAATGGCCCAGCGCCGGGCTGATGCTGCCGTCAGGCAGGCTGAACAAGTTGTCACCAGCGGCAGTCACCACGCTCTGGTGCAGGTGCATCGAGCTGCCGGCCTCACCGGCAAGCGGCTTGGCCATGAACACGGCATTGAGCCCATGCTTGATGGCCACCTCCTTGGCCGCCAGCTTGAACAGGAAGGCCTGGTCGGCCACCACCAGCGGGTCGCCGTGCAGCAGGTTGATCTCGTACTGAGTCAGTCCCACCTCGTGGATCCAGGTGTCGCCGCGGATGCCCAGCGCGTCGATGGCGGCATGGAACTCGTCCCAGAAGGGTGCCAGCTCATTGAGCAGGTTCAGGCTGAAAGCCGACTGGCCCACCTCGGCCCGGCCGCTGCGGCCGCGCGGCGGCACCAGGGGCTGGGCGGGGTCGGTGTTGGCCGCCGTCAGGTAGAACTCGATCTCGGGCGCCACCACTGGCTGCAGGCCCGCGGCCTGATAGCGCTGCAATACCTTGCGCAGCACCGAACGCGGCGCAAAGGCGCAGAGCTCGCCGTTCAGCTCCACGCAGTCGTGAATGGCCAGATAGCGCGGCACGCTGGCCCAGGGCACGCGGCGCAGCGTGGCCATGTCGGGCACCAGCCGCACATCGGGGTCGGCATCCGGAAAGATCGGATCGTAGGAGTACTCACCGGTCACGCACTGCATGGGGATGGCCTGGGCGATGCGCAGCTCATTGCCGGCGGCAAAGCTGGCGGCGGGCATCAGCTTGCCGCGCGGATAGCCCGACACATCCGGGAACAGGCACTCCACATCGCGCACGCCCTCCTGGGCAAAGCGCTGGGCCAATGAGCGGGTGTCAGTGGACTGGGGGTCTGGCGTCATCAAAACCTCGGCAGGCGTTCAGGGCGGTGCCCAACAATGCCCATTCTTGCCCAGTGTGCAACCCTGCGGGTTTCTACAATGACCCGTTGTGCGCCCAACCGGCCGCATCACCCCAATTTCCAGTCCGTACCGCATGCCGTCTTCCTTCCGGGTCTTGAGCGTCATCCCGCCGATGACCCAGCTCAACACCCCTTACCCGTCCACCGCCTACCTGACCGGCTTCTTGCGCAGCCAGGGCGTGGACGCCGTGCAAGAGGACCTGGCCCTGGCCCTGGTGCTGGCCCTGCTCAGCCCCGCCGGACTGGACCAGCTGCGCGA
>CALRVU010000394.1:0-4138 GCA_943371685.1 Bordetella parapertussis
TCTCGTCGGCTCCAGACAGGCTTGCAGGGCGGCGGCCAGCAGCAGGCTGGCCGCCCAGGCCGCCAGCAGGCCCAGCAGGCTGAACCCGGCGGACTCAGGCCAGATCAGTGTGACGACGCTGGCCATCAGCAGGCTGACAGGGTAGTGCAGCAGAAACAGCGGATAGGACAGGCGTGCCAGTTGCTGGGCCAGGTTGTTGGCGCGGCTGCCGGCCAGGCCGGCGTTCAAGCGGGTTGACCATCCGCCTGCCAGCAACAGTGCCACCGTGCTGGCCAGGGCCAGGCGGCTGCGCCACTCCACCCACAAGGCCAGTGCACACAGCAGGGCCAAGGCCAAGGTGCCGGCACGGCGGTGGGCCGAGGCGTGGACCCATTGCGCCATCACCCCCAAACCATAGGCGCCGAAGAAGTAGAGGCCCCAGGCATCGAGGCTGCTGTCCAGATTGAAGACGAACAGCGAAGCGGCCGTCAGACCGCCGACCAACAGCCAGCTGGCCGTGGCGGAGCCACGCAACCAGCGCAAGCCCAGCAGGCAGGACAGCGCCGCCAGCATCATGAACAGCTGCAAGTCGATGGCCAGGTACCAGAGTCCGGCGCTCAGGGCGGGCTCGCCCAGCAGGTCTTGCAGCATGAACACGTTGGCCAGCAGTCCCAGCCAATCGGGGCTGGCGGGGGTGTCGGCGTCGTCCATCACCATGCGCGCCACGGCGGCTGCCAGCAGGGCCAGGGCGATGGCTGGCAGCGCCGGCTTGGCCAGACGCCAGTAGCGTTGCCACAGCAACGCCGGCAGTCGGGCTGCGACCAGCGTGCCACGCAGGCCCGGTCTGGGCATCAAGCTGCGGGCGGCCAGAAAGCCGCCGATCACCAGAAACACCTGGACCATCAACCGTGCCGCATCGAGCAGCTCGCTCAGCAGGTCGGGCAGCAAAGGCATGGCCATCCGCGGCAGCGGCCCGTACAGGGCCAGGTGGTGCCAGACGATGAGCTGCGAGGCCAGGGCCTTGCCCCAGTCGACGAGGGGAGCCGGCGCATGCCGATGGGTGGAGATGCTGCGTTGGCTCATGCCAGAGGAAAAGATCGGGCCGGGCGCACGGCTGTGCGTTGGGCAAAGTGCGCGAGTGTACGCGTCGCGCTGGTCAGATCGCATGAATTGGCCCGGATTTGGTGCATTTATCTCCGGGCACAATGCGCTCGCAAGCAATAGAAGCAGGAGCAAGGCAGCCATGGCAGTCCGAGAGATCTTGAAGATGGGTGATCCACGCTTGCTGCGCTTGGCGCAACCGGTGCGCGAGTTCGGCACGCCCGCGCTGCAGGCGCTGCTGACGGATCTGCTCGACACCATGGCCGCCGCCAAAGGCGTGGGTCTGGCGGCACCGCAGATCGGTGTGGATCTGCAAGTCGTGCTGTTCGGCTTTGAGCGCAACGAGCGCTATCCCGATGCGCCTGCGGTGCCGCGGACGGTGCTGGTCAATCCGGTGATCACGCCGCTGGACGGGCTCGATGACAGCGAAGACGGCTGGGAAGGCTGCCTGTCGGTGCCCGGCTTGCGGGGCCTGGTGCCGCGCTGGAAGCGCATCCATTACAGCGGCTTCGACCTGGACGGCCGGCCAATCGAACGCGAGGCTGAGGGCTTCCATGCGCGGGTGGTCCAGCACGAATGCGACCACCTGATCGGCCGGCTCTACCCGACCCGCATGCGTGATCTGACCCGCCTGGGCTACACCAGCGTGTTGTTTCCAGCGCTGGATCCGGACGCTGATGATTGAGTCGCGCGCGGGAACTGATGGTTTACCGCGGGTCGGTCGGCCGGATCGCGAGCCCGCGCGTTAGGCAGGCTGGAGGTCTGGACATGTGGTTTGACACTTGCGCGCTTGCGCTGCGCCGTTGGAGTTTGGGTGTGCTGGTGCTGTGGGGCTTGTTGCCCGGCGCCCAGGCGGCAGATGATCCGCCCGGTCGGGTCGGGCGGGTGGCCGAAGTGCGTGGCCAGGCCTGGATGCGTGAGGGCGGGCAGGGCGAGTGGTTCGAGTTGCAGCGCAACCGCCCGGTGACGGGTGGCGACCGGCTGAGCACGGACCGCGACTCGCGGCTCACCTTGCAGATCGGTTCGACCACCGTGCGGCTGGACAGCCGCACCGAGGTGGCTGTGCAGCGCCTCGACGATGACCGCATCGACCTGATGCTGACCAGCGGCAGCGCCGTGGTGCGCCTGCGCGAGCCCGAGGTGATCCGGGAGTTTGCGCTGCAGACGCGTGACGGCAGCTTGCTGCCGCGCAGCACCGGCTTGTTCCGACTTGATCGGCAGGAGTTCGACACCCAGGTCTCGGCCTTGTCCGGTGAGCTGCAGTTCAATGCCAGCGACCGGAATCTGAACCTGCGTGCCGGCCAGCGGGTCGTGCTTCGACAGGCCCCGGGCGATCGCCAGTCCGACTTGAACTGGGCCGCCGTGGCCGATGACGACTTTGAACGCTGGGCCCGGTTCGAGGACGGCAATGAGGCGCCCCGCGCGGAGCGGCGCCATGTGTCGCCCGAGATGACCGGCGCCGAGGATCTGGACCGGCATGGCGATTGGGACCAGCATCCCGAGTACGGGGCCGTGTGGGCGCCGCGGGTGGTGGCGGTGGGCTGGGCGCCTTATCGCTACGGTCGGTGGGTGATGGTCCGCCCCTGGGGCTGGACCTGGATCGACGATGCGCCCTGGGGCTTTGCGCCCTTCCACTATGGCCGCTGGGTCAGCTGGGGTGGCCGCTGGTGCTGGGCGCCTGGGGGCTATGTTCGGCGGCCGGTCTACGCGCCGGCCATGGTCGGCTGGGTGGGCGGATCGGGCGTGAGCGTGTCAGTGACGGTGGGCGGGCCCAGTGGCGCCTGGGTGCCGCTGGCACCGCGCGAGGTGTATGTGCCTTACTACCGTCATTCGCCTGCCTATTGGCAGAGCGTGAACATCACGCATGTCAGCGCGCCAGCTTTGCAGCGCCCGTCACCGGGGCATGGCGAACCCGTTCGGGGCGAGCCGGTGATGTACACCAACCGCGGCGTGCCGGGTGGCGTGACCAGCGTCTCGTCGCAAGTCTTGCAGGGCCGGCCGGTGGCGCCGGTGTCTGGTGGGGCGCCGGGCACACCGCGCGCTGCGGTTCCTGTCAACAGCCAGGACCGGCAGGTGCGCAGTGACCTGTCCGAACCCGATGCGCCGCGCATGCGGCCTTTGCCGATCCGTCAGTCGCCTGGCAGCGGTGAGGAAGTGGGGAATCCGGTGCGCAAGCCTTTGCCCGCCAGTGGAGGTTCGTTCGGTACTTCGATCAGCAATGTGGGGGCGTCGCCTCAGCCGGTGGCGCCGCAGGCCGCGATGCCCCAGGCGGTGGAGCGGCTGGAGGACCCCAGGCGCAAGCCCATGCCGATGCCTGCCGAGCGCGCGGCGCCGCAGCGGGGCAGCCAGCCGGTGCAGGCTCAGATGCCGGCCCCGCAGCCAGTGCAAGCGCAACCCCAGCGTCAGGCGCAGCCACAACCGCAACCGTCGCAGCGCTCCGAGGCGCCGCAGCGCAGCGCGCCGCCCGCCAAGGTGCGGCCTGCCGATCCGCGCCGCGAGGGCGGCGTGCAATGAGGCAGGCCAGGCGCGCGCTTCAGCGCGCCGGTTTGGCGCCCGCCACCAGCAGCGGCTGGAGCAGGGGCCAGACGTTGTCCAGGATCAGCGGGTGGGCCTCGGCCTTGGGGTGGATGCGGTCGGGCTGAAACCAGCGCTCGGCATCGGCCCCATCGGCAAAGCCCTTGAGCAGGAAGGGCAGCAGCGGCGCCTTCCGGGCCTTGGCCACGTCACTGAACATGGTGGCGAAGTCCCGGGTGTACTGCGGTCCGTAGTTGGGCGGCACCTGCATGCCCAGCAGCAGCACCTTGGCCCCAGCCGTCTGAGCAGCCTGTGTCATCTGCATCAGATTGTCCCGGCTGCTGGTCAGCGGCAGGCCGCGCAAGGCGTCATTGCCACCCAGCTCGATCACCACCACGGCGGGTGTGTGCCGCGTGAGCAGTGCTGGCAGGCGGCTGCGGCCGCCTGAGGTGGTGTCGCCGCTGATGCTGGCATTGACGATCTGGTAGCGCAGACCCGCCTTGGCCAGGCGCTGCTCCAGCAGTGCCACCCAGCCGCTGCCCCG
>CALRVU010000395.1:0-4134 GCA_943371685.1 Bordetella parapertussis
AAGCACGTAGTAGCTGCCCGAGCCATCCGGATTGGCCGCGCGGACGATGTCGACACCGGCAATGTGCGAATAGATGTTCTTGGGCACGTCCACGCCCATCATCTCGGGGCGGAACTGGGCGTTCTTGGTGATCTGGTCGGCGGGGATCAAGCCGGCCTTCAGGATCTCCTGGTCGTGATAGACGTCGTGCAGAAAGCGGTTGAGCGCGGTGACGCGCTGTCGCAGGCCCTTCTCCATCTCGCGCCACTCGTGCGCCGGGATCACCCGGGGGATCAGGTCGAACGGAATCAATCGCTCGGTACCCTCCCCGGAATCCTTGTCGCCATACACGGCAAAGGTGATGCCGACACGGCGGAAGATAACCTCGGCCTCCTCTCGCCGGGCCCGCATCATGTCGCCGGGCTGCTGGGCTAGCCAGCGGTCATAAGTCTGATAGTGATCGCGCACTTGGGCGGCGGTCGCATGCATCTCGTCGAAGCTGGGTCTCATTCGCGGTCTCCTACGGTGGGAGGGTTAGCAACAACCGCACCAGCCACGGGCAAGGCCGGTCGGTCTCGCCAATGCCAATAGCGGCGGCGCACGTCTCGTGTGCATGTTGCACCATTTGACCGCCAAATCCACGCACCGCACTGATCCGTGCGCACCAATGCGAGGCCACGGGCTTGGTAACGCGCCAAAACCTCAGGGTGCGGATGGCCGAAGCGGCTGCGGTAGGCGGCCTGCACCACCGACCATTGCGGCTGCACCGCCGCCAGAAAGTCGGGTGTGGACGAGGTGCGGCTGCCATGGTGGGGCACCAGCAGCACCGTGCTCTGCAGTGCTGCGCCGAGTCTGTGCACCAGCGCCCCTTCCTGCTCGGCCTCGAGGTCGCCGGTGATCAAGGCACTTTGCCCTGAAGCCGACCGCACTCGCAGCACGCAGCTCAAGTGATTGGGTTTGACACCCAGCCGTGGCGCACTGGGCTGGGGATGCAGAACCTCGAATGACACGCCGTCCCAGACCCAGCGCTGGCCTGCCGCGCAATCCAGATGCGGCACCGGCGAAGCGCGCAGAGGATGAGCGGGATCCAGCGTGCTGCGCAAGCGCTGCACGGGCAGGCCTGCCAGCACCGAGGCCGCACCACCGACATGGTCCGCATCCCGGTGGCTGAGCAGAAGCTCATCGAGCCGTGTCGTGCCCATCGATTGCAGCAAGGGCAACAACACCCGCTGCCCAGCGTCGGTCTCCGCGTTGAACTGCGGTCCGGAGTCATGCAGCAGGGTGTGCCCGGCCGTCCGCACGATGACCGCACTGCCCTGGCCCACATCGGCGGCAATCAGTTCGAACTGGCCCGGCGCTGGCCGCTGCACCGGCGGCCACAGCAGCGGCAGGCACAAGGGCACAGCCAGGGCACGCAGCCGCCAGGGCAAGGGCAGCATCAGCAAGGCCGCACCAAGCAGGGCCAGCCCCGCCGCCCAGGCACTGGCCGCTGGCACGTGCCAGATCGCATGCGGCCAGCTGGCCAACCAGCCTAGCCAGGCCAGCAAGGGCTGCAGCACCCACCCGGCCGCCGTCCAGCAAGCCGGCCAGGCCACTCCGGCTAGCGCCAGCGGCGTCACGACCCAGGTGACCAGCGGCACCGCCACCAGATTGGCCAACAGTCCCACCAGCGACAGTTGCTGGAACAGCAACAGCGTGAGTGGCGCCAGGCCGACGGTGACCAGCCATTGGCCGCGCAAGCCCGACTTGCCTGCCTCCAGCAGGGCACGCCAACGGCGATCTCCGGGCGGTGGTTCAGGGCGTGCTGGTGCCACGCCCAGGCCATCCGCCGCCATCCGCCCCTGCCCGGCGTCGCTGGCAATCAACAAGCCCACCGCCATGAACGACAGCCAGAAGCCCGGTTGCAACAAGGCCCAAGGATCCCACAGCACCACCAGCGCCCCGGCGACCAGGCACAGCAAGGCCGGCGGCCAGGGTGCCCCGAGGCTGCGCATCAGCACCGTCAGCCCCAGCATGCCCACGGTGCGCTGTGCCGGCAGGCCCCAGCCCGCCAGCAGGGCATAGGCCAGCGCCAGCGCCAGACCGCACCAGCGAGCGGCCAGCGGCGCCGGGATCCAGAGCATGGCCCGGGCGCTGCGCCGCCACAGTGCATTGACCAGACCGGCAGCCACCCAGGCAAACAGGGTGATGTGCATGCCGCTGATGCTCACCAAGTGGGCAATGCCGGTCTCCCGGTACACCGCCCAGCCGGCAGCGTCGATGGCCGATTGATCACCCACCGCGAGCGCCGCCAGCAATCCAGCGCTGCGTGGCTCGGCCACCTGAGTCAGGATCTGGTCGCGCCAGCGCTGGCGCAAAGCTGCCAGCGCCTCCAGCGGCACCCACCAGCGCGCGCCGGCAAGGCGGCGCGCATTCATCGCCTCGGCTGCGGGCACTGAACCCACCGCACCGACACCGGCCTCGAACAGCCACAGCTCCGCATCGAAGCCCCCGGGATTCAGGGCACCATGGGGCCGACGCAGGCGCAAGGGCAAGTCCCATTGCTCCCCGGCACGCACCGGCGCAGGCGGGCCGACCTGCAGCGCATCCGCCTGCCAGCCATTGCCCCAGTGGAGCCACAGCCGCTGAGGCAGGTGCACGGCCTGTGGAACATCCGCCACCGCGGCACCGGCGCGCTCGGCCTGCGCCACTTCGAACAGAAATCGCACCCCTTGCGCATCCACCTGCGGCAAGCCCAGCACCCGGCCGCGCACCCGCACGTCCTGCCCCTCCAACGCGAGCGCCAGGGTGTCTGCCAAACGCCAACCGGCGCGCAGCGTGGCGGCAGAAAACGCCATGGCAGCGGCCAGCAGACTCACGGCCACGACCAACAGGGCCGAGCGCCGCCGGCAAAGTGCGACCAGCCCGAGCGCCGAAGCGGCCAGCCCCGCACAAGGCAGCAGCGGCCAGAGCTCGGCCTGCTGCACTTGCAGCGCAACGCCCAGCAGCACGCCCAGTGCGGCAGCGGCAATGGCCCGGCCCCAGTTCGTCTCCATGACCCAGTGTAGGATCCCTGATCGTTGAATTTTTTGTCCGGAGCTCTCCCTCATGTCCCTTGCTGATCGCCTCAAAACCCTGGGCATCGAACTGCCACCGCTGGCCATCCCGGCAGCCGCCTATGTGCCCTTCGTCCAGACCGGCAAGCTGGTGTTCCTGTCCGGCCACATCGCCAAGAAGGACGGCAAGCCCTGGGTCGGGCAGCTGGGCCTGAACATGGGCACCGAAGAAGGCAAGGCCGCCGCGCGCGCCATCGCCATCGACCTGATGGGCACTTTGCAAGCGGCAGTGGGCGACCTGAGCCGCGTGGCCCGCATCGTCAAGGTGATGAGCCTGGTCAACAGCACGCCCACCTTCACCGAGCAGCACCTGGTCACCAACGGCTGCTCCGAGCTCATCGGCGAGGTCTTCGGCCCCGAGGCCGGTGCACATGCCCGCAGCGCTTTCGGCGTGGCCCAGATCCCGATGGGCGCCTGCGTCGAGATCGAACTGATTGCCGAGCTGAAAGACTGATGCGCAGCGCCACCGACCACGCCGGCCTGTGGCTGCGCGGCATGGCCATGCTGTGCTTTGCCGCTGTCGGCTTTGCCGTCATGGCCCAGTACCGCTGGGACATGCTGCCCTGCCCCTGGTGCACGCTGCAGCGGCTGATCTATCTGGTGATCGGCGCACTGGCCATGGTCGGCGCCTGGATGCACGGGCCGCTGCCACGGCGCGCCGCCGCTGGCACCACCTTGCTGCTGAGCGCTGCCGGCATGGCCAGCGCCCTGTGGCAGCACCTGGTGGCCGCCGCCAGCGCGTCCTGCAACCTGACCCTGGCCGACAAGATCCTGAAAAGCCTGGGGTTGTTTGACCTGGCCCCATCGATCTTTGCACCCATGGCCTCGTGCGCCGACGCCGCCGTCAACCTGCTGGGCGTGCCCTTCGCCTACTGGAGCCTGGCCCTGTTCGGCATCTGCGCCTGGATCAGCCTGCGGGTGTTGCGCAAGCCCGGCGCGCCCCAAGTGGCGCTGGCCTGAGCCAGATCAAGCAAGCCCTGGGCAGTTTGACCCAGGATAAGGCACCTGCCTGAATCGAGGCGCTGTACTGCCCCAGGAGCTTGCTTGAACACCGACCCCA
>CALRVU010000396.1:0-4127 GCA_943371685.1 Bordetella parapertussis
GAGGTGTACTGCTGCACCGCCAGAAAGCCGCCGGCATTGATGGCGCCGGCGACGAAGGCCAGGGCGAAACCAAGGTGGCGGTTGGCGTCCGCCGACCGGCTGCGGCCGGTCAGCCGGCGTGCGTAGTTGAGGGGCATGGCCTGAGCATACGCCCGGGCCTGCCACCCGCGATCAGGCCAGGCGGCCGTCGCGGAAGTCGGTCATGGCCTGCATGATCTCGGCTTTGCTGTTCATCACGAACGGGCCGTATTGCACGATGGGTTCGCGCAGCGGCTGTCCGGCGATCAGCAGGGTGCGGGCCTCGACCGTGCCGGCATTGCGCAGCAGCACGCCGTCAGCAGAAGCATCGTTGGCCAGGATCGCCATGCGCTTGACCGGCACGGCCGTGTCACCCACCAGCACCTCACCTCGGTAGGTGGTGGTGAAGGCGTTGTGGCCGGCCGGCAGCGGCACGGCCAGCGTCGCACCCGGCGCCAGGTGGATGTCCAGGTAGAGGGGCAGGGTGTCGGGCCGCTGCACGGCGCCGACCACCTCGCCCAGTGCGCCGGCAATCACGCGCACAGTCACGCCCTCGGTGTGCCATTCGGGGATCTCGGCGCTGGGGATGTCGCGGTAGGCGGCCGGCAGCATCTTGCTCTTGGCCGGCAGGTTGAGCCACAGCTGGAAGCCTTCCATCACGCCTTCCTCCTGCTCGGGCAGCTCGCTGTGGATCAGGCCGCGGCCGGCGGTCATCCATTGCACGCCGCCGTTCTGCAGCAGGCCCTCGTTGCCGGCCGAGTCGCGGTGGCGCATGCGGCCGGCAATCATGTAGGTCACGGTCTCGAAACCTCGGTGCGGATGGTCCGGAAAGCCGGCGATGTAGTCGTCGGGCTGGTCCGAGCCGAAGGCATCGAGCATCAGGAAGGGGTCGAGCCGGAACTGCAGGTCGTGCGTCAGCACGCGGGTCAGCTTGACACCGGCGCCGTCGCTGGTGGCCTGGCCGGTGACCAGGCGTTCAACGCGCCGGGGCTGGCGCAGGGTGGGGGCAACAACGGTGTCGGTCATGTCGAAAACTCCTGATGCGGTCCGCGCCGATGGCGCGCGGACCTGAATGATGCCGGAGGCGGGAAACTCAGGCGGCAACCGGGGTGGCCGCTTCGCTCGGCAGGCCCAGTTGGGCCACGATCTCGGCACGGGCGCTGGCCAAGGCGGCGGCTTCGGCGTCCGGACCCATGGCCAGGCCTTCGGCATAGACCAGGCGCACATCGGTCATGCCCAGAAAGCCCAGCACGGCCTTGAGGTAGGGCACCTGGCTGTCGTGGGGCAGGTCGCGGTAGATGCCGCCGCGGGTCAGCACGGCATACACCGTCTTGCCCTTGAGCAGGCCTTCGGGGCCGTTGGCCGTGTACTGGAAGGTGACCTTGGCGCGGGCGATGGCGTCGATCCAGTTCTTCAACTGGGCGCTGATGCCGAAGTTGTACATGGGCACGCCCAGCACCAGCACGTCAGCGGCCTGGATCTGGGTGATCAGGGCATCGTCCAGCGCCACGCGGGCAGCTTGCTCGGGGGTGCGGGCGTCCGCCGGGGTGAACAGGGCGCCGAGCGCGGCTTCGTCCAGCACCGGATGGGGGTTGCGGGCCAGGTCGCGCACCGTCAGCTGGGCGCCGGCATGTTGCGACAGCAGGGCGGCGCTCAGCTCATTGGCCAAGCGGGTGGAATGCGAGCCACTGCCGTTTTCAAAGGCGCGGGCGCTGGAATTGATCTGCAGGATGTTCATGGAAGGCTCCGGTGGTGGGTGGCCGCAGGTGCTGAGGCCATGGGAGCACTGTATTGATGAGTGTTCTGTGGATAAAGCTGGGTAGATGGGCAGCTTTGTTCTGCTGGTGGAACAATGTGGTCTCCCGAATTGCCAGAGAGAGCCATGAACACCGCCCTGGATCCGAGGGACCTCGCCTTGTTTGCGCATGTGGTGGACGCGGGCAGCTTCAGCAAGGCGGCCGAGCGCATCGGCTTGCCCAAGTCGACCCTGTCGCGCCGGCTCTCGGCGCTGGAGAGCCTGCTGGGTGAGCGCCTGATGCAGCGCACCACCCGGCGTCTGACGGTCACCGAGTTCGGCCTGGCCGTGCTGGAGCATGCGCGCCAGGTGGTGTCCGAAGTGGACGGCACGCTGGCCCTGGCCCAGCAGCGGCAGGTTGAACCCAGCGGCCTGCTGCGGGTCTCCATGCCCAGTGATGTGGCCATGCTGGTGTTTGGCGATGCTTTGGCAGCGTTCGCCGTGGCCCATCCCAAGGTGACCCTGGCGCTGGACCTGACGCCGCGCCGGGTCGACCTGATTGCCGAAAACGTCGACCTTGCCGTGCGCATGGGCGACCTGCCTGACGATGCCCACCTGAGTGCCCGCCGTTTGATCGACTTCAATGGCGGGTTGGTGGCCTCGCCGGCCTGGGTGCAGCGGCACGGTTTGCCCCAGCATCCGTCGGACCTGCTGGGCGAGGACTGCCCCTTGCACGCGCTGGTGCTGGGGAGCAGCGGCGGCATGGGTGGCGGCGAGGCCGGACGGCCCTGGCAACTCAGCCGGCGCGACGCGCAGGGCGGGCTGGAGCTCTGGTCCGGCCTGCCGGGCCGACGCACCGTGGCCAACTCGCCGGCCATGCTCTTGCAACTGGCCCGTGCCGGCCTGGGCGTGACCGCCGTGGCAGACTTCTTTGTCCATGCGGCCCTGCGCGATGGCACCATGGTGGCCGTGCTGCCGGAGTGGCGCCTGCCGCCCGTGCCGGCCTGGGCGGTGTTCCCTGAGCGCCGCTTGATGCCCGCCAAGACCCGCGCCTTGATCGACGCCTTGATCCTGGCGCTGGCGCCTTGTCAGGCCCTTGAAGCCCCGGCCCCCCATTGAACAGAACTGGAGTGAACCCATGAAAGCCATCTGGAACGGCACCGTGATTGCCGAGAGCGACGACATCGTGACCCTGGAGGGGAATCACTACTTCCCTGCGGAGTCGCTCAAGCGCGAGCACACCACCTTCAGCAACCACCGCACCGGCTGCGCCTGGAAGGGCCAGGCCCAGTACCTGAGCCTGTTCGTGAAGGGCGAGATGAATGCCGACGCCGTGTGGTTCTACCCCGAGCCGACCGAGGCCGCGGCCGAGATCAAGGGCCGCTATGCCTTCTGGAAGGGCGTGCAGATCGAGGATTGAGCCGCAGATGCCGGGTGCGGATGGTGTGGTGCGCCGACATGGCGCAAAATCTGCTCTCTTCGTTTTCCGGCCTGCGGCCGCGGCGGGTTCGGCCACAAGCCGTGCCGAGTGCGGCGGACGATCAGGCGTTTGCCAGGAGTTGACCTTGTTGCATCGGCCCGTGTTGTCTGCGTCCCTGACTGTTTTGCGCACCAGCGCCTTGTGCGCGGCGCTCGCGCTGGCCTGGGGCGGTCCTGCCCATGCGGCTTACAGCCCGCCGTCCACCAATGTGGCCTGGCTGGCGGCTTCGGCCGATGCCGACATCGACAAGGCCTTTGCCCAGGGCCGGGCCGAGAAGAAGCCGGTGCTGGTGTACTGGGGCGCCAAATGGTGCCCGCCCTGCAACCAGCTCAAGGCCACGCTGTTCAACCGGCAGGACTTTGCCGAACGCTCCAAGAGCTTTGTTGCCGTGCACATCGACGGTGACCTGCCCGGCGCGCAGAAGCTCGGTGCCCGCTTCAAGGTGCGGGGCTACCCCACCATGATCCTGTTCAATGCCGAAGGCCAGGAGATCACCCGCCTGCCGGGTGAGGTCGACGCGCCGCAGGTGATGAACGTGCTGCAGATGGGTCTGGCCGGTGGCCGCCCGATCAAGACCGTGCTGGCCGAGGCCCGCGCCGGCAAGCCCGTCACCGCCAACGAATGGCGCATGCTGGCCTTCTACTCCTGGGATACCGATGAAGCCCAGTTGGTGACCCCGCCGGAACGGCCGGGCTTGCTGGCGCAACTGTCATCGGCCTGCCCGCCGGCCGATACCGAGTCGGCCACGCGCCTGTTGCTCAAATCCCTGGCCGAGAGCGATGAAGGCAAGGGCCTGAAGCCTGACGCCGCCCTGCGCGACCGCGTTCGCAAGCTGCTGGCCGACGGCGCCGCCAGCCGGGTGCAGATGGACGTCATCGTCAATGCCGCTCCGGA
>CALRVU010000397.1:0-4127 GCA_943371685.1 Bordetella parapertussis
AGGTTTGCGTGATTCCCTATGGCCAGCTTGAAGAACTCTCGCGCGAGTTCACGGATCTGCAGCATCAGTTTCACAAGATCATGAGCCGCGAAATCGTGCGCGATCATGGAGTGATGCTTCTGCTGGGCAGCATGCGGGCTGAAGAGCGGCTGGCAGCCTTCCTGACCAACCTGACTCAGCGCCTGCAGGCTCGCGGCTTTTCGGCATCCGAGCTGATCTTGCGCATGACGCGCGAGGAGATCGGCAGCTACCTCGGCCTGAAACTTGAAACCGTGAGCCGGACCTTCTCCAAGTTTCAGGACGAAGGCTTGCTGGAAGTCAAGCAGCGCCACATCCGCATCCTTGACCAGGCCGGCCTGCAGCAACTGATCAACGGCACGCCCTGCTGAACTGAGCTGAGCGCCACGGATTCCGACCCGCGGCCCAGGCTTCCTCAGCCCAGCTCTGGGTTGGGCGTGGTCAGCAAGACCTGGGTGAGCGCTGCCGAGGTGGAAATCACTGCCCAGAACAGCAGAAAGCTCACGGAGTAGATAGCCGTCGACGACCAGGCAATGGCACGCTCGCCGAACCAGCTGAGCTCCGACGGATCGACCACCGCGAACACCAGCATCTCTGCCACTCCGGCCATCAGAAATGACGGCCAGAGGATGCAAAGCACCCGAACCGCAAACGTCGTGGATTGAGTTGTCATGATGGCAGCCGGTGACGTTGCAACGCTGGAACCGCCAGCAGCGGATCAGGGCTTGGGCGTGGCCGCGTGATTGCGGGCCTGGATGGCTGGCGTCAATGCGTCTTCAGCCGCCGCCCCGCCCTGCTTCGCGTCGGCGCGCACGCCGGTCGTCGCAAGGTCATCCCGTGACAGCACAGGATCGGCGCCACGGATCGCGATCACCGCCGTGGCAATCGCCGCGACCACCACGATCAGCGGCCCGCCGATGACCAGCCAGACGATGGGAAAGCGCCACCAAGGCTGGGCCGGTGATTGCACTTGCGCCGCAGCAGCTTCGCCCGGTGCAATGGAAAGTTCTGTCAAGGCCATGGGGTACTTTCAAGTCGAAATCAACGAGGAACCACGAAGGTGGACTTCTCGGTCAGGGTCACGGAATCGCCCGAATCGGTCTGCGCCAGCCGTTCGATCACAAACCGGATCGGATGAGCACCGGCCCCCGCTTGCTGCGCCACCTCGAACGGCACCTGCACAGACACGGTGACCCACAAAGCCTCGGCAGGGGCGATCTCGAACCGCGTCTTGCCGTCAATGGCCGCCGAGGCCAGGCCGTCCACGCTGACCTGGTAACGCTGTGCGCGTTCGGCCGAGTTCATGATCTGCAAGCGATACACGTTTTCAATGCGCCCGTCTTCCACGATGCGCGCCAAGGTCGAGCGATCCCGCACCACGTCGACCCTGAAGGGATCGCGGAACGCCACGCTGAGCACGAATGCGGAACAGATCACGACCAGGATGGCGGTGTAGATCAGCACGCGCGGCCGCAGGATCCGCTTCAACATCTGCTTGCGATCGAGGTGCTGCGCCAACCCGTTCTGGGTCGCGTAGCGAATCAATCCGGGCTGATAGCCCATCTTGTCCATGATCCCGTCGCACACATCAATGCAGGCGGCACAGCCAATGCATTCATATTGCAAACCTTTGCGGATGTCGATGCCAGTCGGGCAAACCTGTACGCACAGGCCGCAATCGATGCACGAGCCCAAGCCCAGTTGCGCAGGATCCACCTTCTTGGACCGAGCACCGCGCGGATCACCCCGCTCGCTGTCGTAGCTGATGATCAAGGTGTCCTTGTCGAACATGGCGCTCTGGAAGCGCGCATAGGGACACATGTACTTGCAGACCTGTTCGCGCATGTAGCCGGCATTGCCATAGGTGGCAAAACCATAGAACAGAATCCAGAACCACTCCCAGGGCCCGAAGCCGAGGGTGGCGGCGGCGGCAGCCAGGCTGCGGATCGGCGTGAAGTAGCCGACAAAGGTGAAGCCGGTCCACAAGCCGAACGCGATCCAGGCCAGTTGCTTGGCCGACTTGCGCCAGAAGCGCTGCAAGGTCCAGCCACTCTCATCGAGCCGCATGCGCTGAGCCCGATCACCTTCGATCTTCTGCTCGATCCACATGAAGATCTCGGTGTAGACCGTCTGAGGGCAGGCGAAACCACACCAGAGCCGCCCTGCCACCGCCGTGAACAGGAACAAGCCGTAGGCCGAGACGATCAAAAGGCCCGTGAGATAGATGAAATCCTGCGGGTAGAGAACCAGCCCGAAGATGTAGAAGCGCCGGCTGCCCAGGTCGAACAGCACGGCTTGGCGGTCGTTCCAGACCAACCAGGGCAGACCGTAGAAAACGATCTGCGTGATCCAGACAAGGACCCACCGCCAGGTGGAGAACCAACCTGAAACCGCGCGAGCATAGATCTTGCGCTGCTTCTGATAGAGCGATACCACCGCCGCTGCGCTGTCATCGTCAGGTTCGGGCGCCGCAGCATGGTGCGGGCTCGCAATCGTGGCAGGGGTATCACTCATCAAGTCACTCTAGCTTACTGGGCAGCGACCTTTGTGATCTGAGACAAGTTCAGAACATAGGCCGTCAGCACCTTGAGCTGCTCCGGCGTGATGCGCGAAGCTTGTGGCGGCATGACATTGACCTTGCCTTGATTGATCATCGCGATCACGGCCTCTTCGCCCCAGCCATGCAACCAGACCTTGTCGGTCAAGTTGGGCGCGCCCAGGGCGGTGTTGCCCTTGCCGTCAGCGCCGTGGCAGGCAGCGCAGGCACCAAACTTGGACTTGCCCAACTGCGCCGCCACCGAGTTGTGCGGGCTGTTGGAGAGGCTCAGCACGTAGTTGGCCACATTGCGGACGTCGTCCGGCGTGCCCACCGCGGCAGCCATCGGCGGCATCATGCCTTGGCGGCCTTCCGCAATGGTCTTGGCGATGTATTCATGGCCGGTGCCGCCCAGCCAATCACTGTCGGCCAAGTTGGGAAAGCTCTTGCTGCCTCGTCCATCGGCACCGTGACACTGGGCGCAGTTGTTGACAAACAGTCGCTCGCCGATGGCCATGGCCTTGGGATCCTTGGCCAGGTCCTCAGGGGTCTGTGCCATGTAGCTGGCGTACACAGGCACCATGGCGGCACGAGCCTTGTCCTGCTCGGCTTGCCAAGCACCGGTGCTGGACCACTTGAGGCCACCTTCGTTGCTGCCCAGACCCGGATACATGGCCAGATAGATCACGGCAAAAGCCACGGTGATCAGGAACAGGCCCATCCACCAACGTGGCAAGGGGTTGTTCATCTCCTTCAGGTCTTCGTCCCAGACATGGCCGGTGCTGTTGTCATCGGCCATGACCTTGCGCTTGCTGGCCACGGCCAGAATCACCAGGCAAAAAACCAGCCCGGCGATCGTGATGCCGGCCACATAGGCCGACCATCCGCTGTTGAAAAAATCACTCATCGAATTCTCCAGTGATGGACTGCGACCCGAGGGCCGCAACCGCGCACATCATTTCGGCTCGACCCGCGTGGCGTCGAGCGGCTGTTCGTCAAGAAAGGGCAACTGGGCAGCCTCGTCGAAGGCTGTGATCCGGCGCTTGCTCCAGACCCAGGCCATCAGGCCCAGGAACAACACCAGCGACACCAGCGTGACGACACTGCGCAACAAGTTGATATCAAGACTCATGTTCTGCCCCTTGCCTTACTTGCGTGCGGTGCCAAGCACCTGCAGGTAGGCGATCAGCGCATCCAGTTCCGTCTTGCCCTTGACGTCCTCGGCACTTGCCGCGATCTCGGCATCGGTGTAAGGGGCACCCAAGGTCCGCAATGCCGTCATCCGCGGTGCGATATCGGCAGGGTTCACCGTGGCCTTGCTGAGCCAGGGGTAGGCCGGCATGTTGGACTCGGGCACCACGTCCCGCGGATTGTTCAGGTGCACACGATGCCATTCATCGCTGTAGCGGCCGCCGACTCGGTGCAGATCGGGACCGGTGCGCTTGCTGCCCCACTGGAACGGGCGGTCATAGACGAACTCGCCGGCGACCGAATAAGGGCCGTAACGCAGGGTCTCTGCACGGAAGGGGCGCACCATCTGCGAGTGGCAGTTGTAGCAGCCCTCCCGGACATA
>CALRVU010000398.1:0-4125 GCA_943371685.1 Bordetella parapertussis
ACCTGAGCCTGCGGGGCGCCAGCCATGTCTGGATCGACCACTGCAGCTTTGACGATGGCGCGCGCCCGGATGCGGCCAACCGGATCGCCCTGGGCCAGCGCATGCAGCATCACGACGGCCTGCTCGACATCACCAAGGGCGCGACCTTCGTCACGGTCTCCTGGAACCACTTCCGCCAGCATGACAAGACCGCGCTGGTCGGCGGCAGCGACTCGGCCACCACCGACAACGGCAAGCTCAAGGTGAGCTTCCACCACAACCTGTGGGAGGACACCCGCGAGCGCTCGCCCCGGGTCCGCCATGGCCAGGTGCATGCCTACAACAACCTCTACCTGGTCAAGCGCAGCGACTTCAGCTACACGCTCGGCGTGGGCCTCCAATCCCGCCTGATCAGTGAGAACAATGCCTGGGAAACCTCCCCCGACATCTCGACCCAGCGCCTGGTGCGTGCCTTCAAGGGCGACACCTTTCTGGACCGGGGCAGCCTGCACAACGGTCAACCGGTTGACCTCCTGGCGGCACTGCGCAGCACGCCAGCCGGTGCCGCCGTGGGCCCCGAGGTGGGCTGGCAACCGATCTGGCGTGGCACCCTGGACCCCAGCAGCGATGTGGCCGCCCGCGTGCGAGCCGCAGCAGGCGCAGGGAAACTGTGGACCCACCCTGAATGACGGCCACCCGAGTTGGGTGGACAATTCGTTCTGAAACACCGGCCCGAAGCAATCAAAACATCCCGAGCATCCATGGACGACGAAAGCTACGACCCGAAGCAGCCCGAATCAGTGGCCGCCGTACTGAAGGTTTTTGCCATTCTTCAGGCCCTGAGCGAACGCAGTGAAACCGGCATCAGCGAGCTGTCGGTCCGGCTGGCCATGCCCAAGGCCACGGTCTACCGATTCCTGCAGACCATGAAGACCCTGGGCTATGTGCGGCAGGAGGTGGACAGCGAGCGCTACGGCCTGGCGATGAAGGTGTTCGAGATCGGCGCCAAGGCGCTGCAATACCCTGACCTGGTCGAGATCGCGAAGCCGCACATGCAGCTGCTCAGTGAGGTGACCGGCGAGACCGTGCACCTGGGCACGCTGATCGAGAGCGAGATCATCTATGTGCACAAGGTCGACAGCCGGCACATGCTGGGCATGTATTCCAAGGTCGGTCGCAGGGCCCCCCTGCACTGCACCGGCATCGGCAAGGTGCTGATGGCCTGGGAGACGCCGGCCCGGCGTGACGTGATCATCAAGGGCTGCGACTTCAAGCGCTACCGGGACAAGACCATCACCACCCGCGAAGAGTTCGAGCAGGAGCTGGAGCGCACCCTGGCCCAGGGCTTCGGCCAGGACCGCGAGGAGTTCGACGACCACATCCGCTGCGCCGCGATTCCGATCTTCGACCGACTCAACCAGCCCGTCGCCGGCTTGAGCGTGAGCTTTCCGACCTTTCGCTACGACATTGCCAACGAGCCCCAACTCGTGACCATGTTGCGCGACGCCAGCCGCGACATCTCGCGCCAGCTGGGCTGCGCTTCTTTCCCCTTGGACACCCCCGCCGCGCGGTAGCATCCGGCCATCCCACCGCCCGGAGCACCCGCCTTGATCGTCCACGCTGCCAACCTCGTCGTGCTGCTGATCGCAGCCCTGCATGTCTACATCCTGGTGCTGGAGATGTTCCTCTGGGACAAGCCCAAGGGCATGAAGGTGTTCGGGCTGAAGCAGGAGTTCGCGACCCAGTCCAAGGTGCTGGCCGCCAACCAAGGCCTGTACAACGGCTTTCTGGCCGCCGGCCTGTTCTGGGGCCTGAGTCAGGGCGCCGCCGGCCTGCAGATCAAGGTCTTCTTCCTGCTCTGCATCCTGGTGGCCGGTGTCTATGGCGCCGCCACCTCCAGCAAGCGCATCCTGTTCATCCAGGCCGTGCCCGCCGCCATCGGCCTGGCCCTGCTGGCCCTGGCCTGAGCCCCAGGCCGGGATCGGCGTGAACCGCACCGTCCAGCGTCTGGGTCTGGCCAGCGCGCTGCTGGCCCTGCAGGCCTGCGTGTTCGTGCCGCGCACCCTGCAGACCTACGATCCCGAGTGCAAGATCAGCTCGCGGCTGATGGAGCTGCAACCGGTCGAGATCAACGTGCTGAGCCGCTGCAGTCCGCATGACTGCGCGGTGCTGCTGGTCGCCGCCGGCGCCACGGCCGCGGCCAGCGTGGTCATCTCGGGCAGCATCGTGGTCGTCGGCAATGTGGTTTACTGGTTCGAGAAACAAGGGCGCTGCCAGCGCGGGAGTGGAGGCTAGCCATGTCCACGGACGCATCGTTCATTGCCCATGTGGCGGAGCAGGCCGGCTTCGGCCCGTTGCTGACCCATCGCAAGATGTTTGGCGAGTACGCCCTGTACCTGCATGGCAAGGTCGTCGGCTTTGCCTGTGACAACCAGCTGTTCCTCAAACCCACGCCCGCTGGCGCGGCGGTGCTGGGCCAGCCGGTCGAAGGATTCCCCTACCCTGGCGCCAAGCCGCACTGGCTGATCGACGCCACGCTGGACGACCCGCCCCTGCTGCACCGCCTGCTGGCCTGCACGGCCGACGCGCTGCCGGCGCCCAAGCCCAAAGCGGCCAAGCCAGCAAAACAAGCCAAGGCGCCCCAGCCCCGCTGAATGCCCATGTACACCGCCACCTTCATCTTTGCCAAACGGCAGTTCGACGACGAGTTCCACCGGCTGGATGCGCTGATCGCCGAGGCCGCCAAGGCCACGCCGGGCTACCTGGGCGAAGAATCGTGGGAGAACAGCGCCACCGGCCTGGTGTCCAACGTCTACTACTGGGAGTCGCTGGAAGCCTTGCAGAGCCTGATGCGGCATCCCGCGCACCTGCAGGCCAAGGCGGCACAGGCCCACTGGCTGGCCGGCTACCAGGTGGTGATCGCCCAGGTGCTGCGCACCTATGGCGACGCGCAGCTGGACCTGCCGCTGACCCGACTGCCCGTGCCACCACCCGCCAACTGAGGCCAACGGCCGCCACCACCCGCATGCCCACCCGCCGCCGCACCGCACTCTCCCTGGGCCTGATGTGCTGCGCCGGTCTGGCGCCATGGGGCGTGCTGCGGGCCGCCGAGCCGCCGCTGCTGGCGCCCAATGTGGTGGCCATCTCGCCCACACTGGTCACCTCCGGGCAACCCCAGGCCGATCAGCTGGCGCGGCTCAAGGCCCTGGGCTTCGAGGCCGTGATCTACCTGGCCCCGCCCACCGTGCCCGATGCCGTGGCCAACGAGGCCGAGATCGTGCGCGGCCAGGGTCTGGCCTATCTGAACATTCCCATCACCTTCGGCCAACCCGGCGAGGACGACCTCCAGGCCTTCATCGCCGCGCTGAACGGCTTCAAGGGCCGCAAGGTGCTGGTGCATTGCCAGGTCAACATGCGGGCCTCGACCATGACCTTTCTCTACCGGGTGCTGGCCGGCAAGGAGTCACCGGACCTGGCCTTCGAGGCAGTCAGCCAGGTGTGGTCGCCCAATGGCGTGTGGCGCCAGCTGATCACCACCCAGTTGGCCAAGGCCGGCATAGACTTCGAGCCCTATTGAACAGCCTCTCTACGGAGCCACCCACGCCGATGAACGACATCCTCGCCCTGGCCGCTGAAGTGCGGCAGCGATACCTCCAGATCTACCGGGCTCGCCTGTCCAAGTTCCTGGAAGAGCATCACCCAGCCGCAGGGGAACTATTGATTGAACTGCAAAGAGATGCCGCCTTGCCTTATCGCCTCTATCGCGCAGACATGGTCACCTCTGAAGGTGGGCAGGTCGCCGTTCATGAGCTGGTCACGGATACGTTCCTGCAGTTCACGCCCTTCGGCGTGGAGATGGCCGACCATGTGACCGCCGCCGTCCACCCCTTCTTGTGGAGCGGGCTGGAACTGCATGCCAACACCGTGCTGCTGCCCGAGCCGGTCGAGTCCTGGGCGCTGCGCTGGCTGGACCTGGACGATGCGCACCCGCAGGACGAGGACGGTCTTCAGGGCGTGATCCACTCGGTGCTGCGCGACGACGGCGCCGACGGCAGCACCTTGATCACCGTGGACTTCGGCTCGGCGCCCGTGGATGCGCTGAAAGAGCTGATCGAGCTGGCCTATGCCTGCGGTGCCTCCCACGTG
>CALRVU010000399.1:0-4095 GCA_943371685.1 Bordetella parapertussis
AAGCTCGGCGCCGGCAGCACGCCCGAGCTGGTGCATCGCTTGCTTGCAGGCTGAGCCTGTTCCCTGCCGCCGCCTCCGCCTCCGCCTCCGCAATCCCACGACAGAACTGACGCCACGTGTCTCACGCCGCCCACCGCCCCAGCCAGTGCCGCAACTGCGGCCACGACCTTGCCGCCCTGCCCGAGGCTCACTTCTGCCCCCATTGCGGACAAGAAACGGTGCTGCACCCGCCGACGCTCTGGGAGTTCGTGCATGAGTTCATCACCCATTACGTGGCGCTGGAGGGCGCGCTCTGGCGCACGCTGGGCGCCCTGCTGCTGCGGCCGGGCAAGCTGACCCGTGAATACTTCCATGGCCGCCGCAAGCACTATGTGCTGCCGCTGCGCGTCTACCTGACCGCCAGCTTCGTGTTCTTCCTGGTCGTCAAGCTGCTGGGCGGCAGCCACACCACGGTGCACGACTTCGAAGAGGAGACACCGGCGGCGATCAGCAGCAGCCAGCCTGCGGATGCGGCCTCTGCTGCGTCTGCGGCGTCTGCGGCGTCTGCGGCCTCTGCGACGTCCACGGCGTCCGCGGCCTCCTCAGCAGCCGTCGCGCTCCAAAGCGCCAGCGCGGCCAGCAGCGCCGACGAAGAACCGCGCTCGGCACGGTCCCAGGCCCGGCGGGCCGCCATGGCCACCTACCTCGCTTGCGCCAAGGCGCCCGGCAGCTGCAACTGGCTGGACACCAACATCGGCAAGTTCATCATCAAATCGCAAACGGCCGATGCCCAACACATCGACTGGCAACCGCGCATCGTCGCGACGGCGCCCTACGCGATCTTTCTGATGCTCCCGCTGTTTGCCGGGCTGCTCCAATTGATCTACTGGGGCCGGCGCATGCCCTACGGCGAGCACTTCGTGTTCAGCCTGCACCTGCACAGCTTCTGGTTCATCGCCCTGCTGCTGCTCAATTTGCTGCCTGACGCTCTGGTCGCATTTCCGCTGCTGGCCATCCCGGTCTACGGCTGCTGGGCCATGCGCAATGTCTATGGTGGCAGCTGGTGGTCGACGCTGACTCGCGCCAGCGTGCTGTCAGCCGTCTACGGCGTGTTGCTGGGCACGGGCACCGCCGTGTTGGCGGTGTGGGTGATCATGGTCAGCTGAGGCGGGCCTTGGCGCCCACCCGGTTCAGCCCGCCACACCCAAGTCGGCCTTGAGGGCATCAAACTCGGCCCGCAAGGTGCCCAGTTCGTTGCGCAGTCGGGCGACTTCGGCCATCAAGGCCGCCACCTCGCCTGCGCTGACACCGGCCGCAGCGCCAGCGCCGGATGCCCCGGCTGAGGCCGCCGGCAGTATCGGCTCGCCGCACAACAGGTGCGCCCAGCGGGCCTCGCGCTCGCCCGGCGTGCGCGGCAGTTTGACCACCCGCAGCGGTTGCCGGGTGCTCAGTTCGTCCAGAAAGGCTTCGACCGAGGAGATGTCGGCGAAGCGGTGCAGGCGCTCGCTGTTCAGTCGCAACTCGGCAGCGGTCTGCGGACCGCGCAGCAACAACGTGGCCAACAAGGCCACCGACTGACTGGGCACGCCCAGCACCCGCGCCATGTTGTGGTCAAAGCGTGCCACCCGACTGCCGCTGACCGTGTTGACCAGGTGCCGCGACTTGAGGCTGTCGAGTGCCACCAGCACGTCGGACTCGCTGGCCTCGATGACCGGTGAGCGCGCCGTCTTCTGGTTGCAGCCGGCCACCAGCGCATTGAGCGACAACGGGTAGGTGTCGGGCACGGTGTGCTGCTTTTCGACCAGCACGGCCAGCACCCGGCCTTCAAGCGGGGTCAGGACCCAAGCCGGCGTGGCGCCGGCGCTGCTGTCAGAGGCCGAATCCATCGTCAGCCTGGATCACGGCGCCATTGATGAAATGGCTTTCATTGGCGCAGAGCATCATCAGCACCACGTCCAGGTCCTGGGCATGGCCGACGCGCTTGCGCGGCAGCATGGACACCAGCTTCTGGCCAGCCTCGGTCTTCCAGTGGTGGTGGTTGATCTCGGTGTCGATGTAGCCCGGGCAGATGGCGTTGACATTGATGCCGTAGCGGCCCCACTCCAGGGCCTGGGCCCGGGTCATGTGGACCACGGCCGCCTTGCTCATGGCATAGACGCCGATCTGGCCCAGCGGACGCAGTCCAGCCATCGAGGCGATGTTGACGATGCGGCCGCCGATGAAGGTGCCCGGTGCGGCGCCACGAGAGCGGGCGATCATGCGCTTGGCCACCTCTTGCGCGACGAAGAAGGCGCCCTTGGTGTTGGTGTCCATGACGAAGTCATAGTCCTCGGGCGTCACGTCGGTCAGCTTCTGCGTGGTGCTGACGCCGGAGTTGTTGATCAGGATGTCGAGCGTGCCGACCTCGGTCTCGGCATGGGCCACGGCCGACTTGATGCTGTCGTGGTCGGTCACGTCCAGCGTGACCACATGGGCGTCGCCGCCGCTGCCTTCGATTTCGGCCCGCAGGGTCTTCAGGCGCTCGATGCGACGGCCGGCCAGCACCACGGCGGCGCCGGCCTTGGCCAGGGTCTTGGCAAATTGGGTGCCCAGACCGCTGGAAGCGCCCGTCACCAGGGCCACACGGCCCGACAGATCGATGTTGTAACTCATGGCATCAGGCCGGGCCAGCCGGCATTTGGCGGAACAGGGAAATGACCCCTGGCGCGCTCGACGGACCCAAGTGGGGAACACCGTCGGCCCGCTGCAGGGCCTCGCAAAACGATATCACGCCGATCTCGGGCCGATCTCAAACCGATGTCTCAGGCCTGGCCTGCTGCAACCACTCCTCGAGCGGCATGGGCCTGGCGAACAGGTAGCCCTGGAACTCATCGACGCCCAGATCGCAGAGCAGCTCGAACTGCTCGCGGGTCTCGACCCCCTCGGCCACGGAGCACATGCCCAGGCCGCGGCAAATCTGCAATGCCCCTTTCACGACCTCTCGGGCCCGGGCATCGCTCTGCAGGTCCTTGACGAATGCCCGGTCGATCTTGACCTTGTGGAACGGCAGGTGCAGCAGGTGCGACAGGGACGAATAGCCCGTGCCGAAGTCGTCCAGGGCCAGCGAGAAGCCGCGCTGCCGCAGGCGCTGCAGCAGCGGCTGAACCACGTCGATGCCCGAGGCCAGTGCCGACTCGGTGAGCTCCAGCTCGATCTGCGACGGCGACACGCCGAAGCGCTCGCAGGCACGCAGGGCCATGCGCTCCAGGCCGCCGTTCTGCAACTGACGCGGCGACAGGTTGACGGCCACGCTGATGTGGCCTGCCGAGGCCGGCAACTGCGACACCAGCTTGGCCGCTGCATACAGGGCATGGCGTCCCATCAACTCGATGGCGCCGGTGTGCTCGGCCAAGGGGATGAACTCGACCGGCGACACGGAACCGAATTCGGCGGTGTGCCAGCGCATCAGCAACTCACCCCCGACCTGGCGCTCATGCCGATCGACCTTGGGCTGGACCACGAAAGTGAAAGCATTGCGCTCGGCATCGATGCGCAACAGCGCCTGCAGACGCAAGCGCCGCACGGCCGCAGCCTCGATGGAGGGCTCGAACAGGCAAAGGCAATTCTTGCCACGTTCCTTGGCCGCATACATGGCCACATCGGCCTTGCGCAGCAGCCCGGCAGAGTCCTCGGCATCCTGCGGATAGATGACAGCACCAATGCTCGGGCCGACCAGCATCTCCTGGTCATTGCCGATCAGGAAGGGCATCGCCAGCGTGGCAATCAAGAGCTGTGCACTCTCGCGGATCTCGGCATCGGCGCTGCCTCGCGGCAGCACCGCGATGAACTCGTCGCCGCCCCAACGGCCGATGAAAGCCTGCGGCAGCGCCTTCTGCAAGCGTTGAGAGACTTCCCGCAGCAGCTGATCGCCCGCGCGATGACCGAAAGAATCGTTGACGCTCTTGAAGCCGTCCAGATCGAGAAACAACAGGCCAAAGCCCTCGTCTCGCCAGCCAGCGACGCAGCGTTGAAGGTGTTGCTCC
Source organism: Bordetella parapertussis (assembly GCA_943371685.1). Lineage (GTDB taxonomy): Bacteria > Pseudomonadota > Gammaproteobacteria > Burkholderiales > Burkholderiaceae_C > Ideonella > Ideonella parapertussis_A. The sequence continues at coordinate 4,002 of CALRVU010000399.1, forward strand.
AGGGCCTGACGATTGGGCAACTCGGTCAGGGTGTCTTGCAGGGCCATGCGCTCCAGACGAGCTTCGGCCTGACGGCGCTCGCTGATGTCGCGCA
>CALRVU010000400.1:0-4085 GCA_943371685.1 Bordetella parapertussis
TGAAGACCGCGCCCTTCCACTATCCAGAACATGTGGAGATGCGCTCCTACAACCCTGTGAAGAAGGGTCACGGAGGCCAGATCCGCAAGGCTGTTCAGCTGCTGCTCAACGCTCGTCGACCCTACATCTACACCGGTGGCGGTGTGATTCTGGGTGAGGCGAGTGGCGAGTTGCGCCAGCTGTGCGACATGCTGGGTTTCCCGGTCACCAACACCCTCATGGGGCTGGGCGCCACGCCGGCTTCGGATCCCAAGTTCCTGGGCATGCTGGGCATGCACGGGACTTACGAAGCCAACATGACCATGCAGAACTGCGACGTTCTGCTGGCGGTGGGTGCGCGCTTCGATGACCGCGTGATCGGCAATCCGAAGCACTTTGCTTCCGTCGAGCGCAAGATCATCCACATCGACATCGACCCGTCGTCGATTTCCAAGCGCGTCAAGGTCGACATCCCCATCGTGGGCGATGTCAAGGATGTGCTGCAGGAGTTGATCGCGCAGGTGCGTGATGCGCAGCAGCGCCCTGACAGCGCCGTGCTGTCGCAGTGGTGGAGCCAGATCAATGAATGGCGTCGCCGGGATTGCCTGGCCTTCAAGCGCAGCCCGGATGTGATCAAGCCGCAGCAGGTGGTCGAGACCCTGTGGGAGCTGACGCGCGGCACCGATGCCTATGTGACCTCGGATGTCGGTCAGCACCAGATGTGGGCCGCACAGTACTACCGCTTTGACGAGCCTCGCCGCTGGATCAATTCGGGGGGTCTGGGCACGATGGGTGTGGGCCTGCCTTATGCCATGGGCATCAAACTGGCCAAGCCTGATGCTGATGTCTTCTGCATCACGGGTGAAGGCTCGATCCAGATGTGCATTCAGGAGCTTTCGACTTGCCAGCAGTACAAGACGCCGGTCAAGATCATTGCCTTGAACAATCGTTACCTGGGCATGGTGCGCCAGTGGCAAGAACTGGATTACCAGGGGCGCTACTCGCACAGCTACATGGACGCGCTGCCTGACTTCGTCAAGCTCGCCGAGGCTTACGGCCACGTCGGCATCAAGATCGAGAAGCCCTCTGAAGTCGAGCCGGCGCTGCGCGAGATGATTCGCCTGAAAGACCGCACGGTGTTTCTGGACGTGCGTACCGACCCCACGGAGAACGTGTGGCCGATGGTCAAGGCGGGCAAGGGCATCTCCGAGATGCTGCTGGGTTCCGAGGAATTGTGAGCGCTCGGGCACGGGCCTGGATCGGTGGCTGTTACCGCAGCCTCGGATGCCCAGCCGGTGCCACCGCTACCTGCCTCGGGATTCCACACCCAGAGTTCCTCAAATGATTCGATGGGCCGGTCAAAGGCCAGCGGTTACCGCCGCTGGCTCGAAGAGCCGGTTCTGGAGAGATTGAATGAAACACATCATCGCGGTATTGCTCGAGAACGAGCCCGGCGCCTTGTCCCGAGTCGTGGCGCTGTTCTCGGCGCGTGGCTACAACATCGAGAGCCTCACGGTTGCACCGACTGAAGACCCCTCGCTGTCGCGCATGACCATCGTCACCACCGGTTCTGACGAGGTGATCGAGCAGATCACCAAGCACCTGAACCGCCTGGTGGATGTGGTCAAGGTCGTCGATCTGACCGAAGGCCAGTACACCGAGCGCGAGCTGATGCTCATCAAGGTGCGTGCCGTCGGCAAAGAGCGTGAAGAGATGAAGCGCATGGCGGACATCTTTCGCGGTCGCATCATCGACGTGACCGAAAAGAGTTACACGATCGAGTTGACCGGTGATGCTGGCAAGCTGGATGCCTTCATCGAGGGCATCGATCGCACCGCCATTCTCGAAACCGTGCGCACCGGCTCCAGCGGCATTGGCCGTGGCGAGCGCATTCTGAGAGTCTGAACCCCTTCGGGAGCGCCACAGGTGCTCCCCGCCCGGCGGGCCGCCCCGATGGGCCGGCAACGCTGGTTCCACGGCCGCAGCGCCATTCAGAGAATCCACCAGTTTTTACGGAGAGAACCATGAAGGTTTATTACGACAAGGACGCCGATCTTTCCCTCATCAAGGGCAAGAACGTGACCATCATTGGCTACGGCTCGCAAGGTCATGCCCACGCCCAGAACCTGAACGACAGCGGCTGCAAGGTCACCGTCGGCCTGCGCAAGGGTGGCGCCTCCTGGGCCAAGGTCGAGAAGGCTGGCCTGAAGGTCGCCGAAGTGGCTGAGGCCGTGAAGAGTGCCGACGTGGTCATGATCCTGCTGCCTGACGAGCAGATCGCCAGCGTCTACAAGAACGACATCGAACCGCACATTCGCCAAGGCGCTTCGCTGGCCTTCGCCCACGGTTTCAACGTCCACTACGGTCAAGTCGTCCCGCGTGACGACCTGGACGTGTGGATGGTGGCGCCCAAGGCCCCCGGCCACACCGTGCGTGGCACCTACGCGCAAGGTGGCGGCGTGCCGCACCTGATCGCCGTGCATGCCGACAAGTCGGGCAAGGCCCGCGACCTGGCACTGAGCTATGCGGCAGCCAACGGTGGCGGCAAGGCCGGCATCATCGAGACCAACTTCCGTGAAGAAACCGAGACTGACCTGTTCGGCGAGCAAGCCGTGCTGTGCGGCGGCACGGTCGAGCTGATCAAGGCTGGTTTCGAGACGCTGGTGGAAGCCGGTTACGCGCCCGAAATGGCCTATTTCGAGTGCCTGCATGAGCTCAAGCTGATCGTTGACTTGATCTATGAAGGCGGCATCGCCAACATGAACTACTCGATCTCCAACAACGCTGAATACGGCGAGTACGTCACCGGCCCGAAGGTCGTGACGGCGGAGACCAAGAAGGCCATGCAGCAGTGCCTGAAGGACATCCAGACCGGCGAGTACGCCAAGAGCTTCATCCTCGAGAATCGCGCTGGCGCGCCGACGCTGATCTCGCGCCGCCGCCTGACCGAAGAGCATCAGATCGAAGTCGTGGGCGAGAAGCTGCGCGCGATGATGCCCTGGATCAAGGCCAACAAGCTGGTTGACAAGAGCCGCAACTGACCCCGCCACTGAAGCCGATCGGCTTCGGTTGGTTCCGCGCCGCCTCCGGGCGGCGTTTTCATTGTTGGGCCTGAGGTATCCTCAGGCTCATGTACACACTGCATCTGGTTCATGAACAGCCCTGATCCTCTGTTGGAAGACGAAGACTCCGAGCTGATCGAGGCGCCTCGGCGGCGCCGGCGCGGCATCTACATCCTGCCCAATCTGTTCACTCTGGCGGCCTTGTTCGGGGGCTTCTATGCGGTCGTGATGGCCATGAACCAGCGCTTCGAGCAAGCAGCCATCGGTGTGTTCTGCGCCATGGTGCTGGACAGCCTGGACGGGCGGGTGGCTCGCATGACCAACACGCAAAGCGCGTTCGGCGAGCAGATGGACAGCCTCTCCGACATGGTGAGTTTTGGTGCCGCCCCGGCGCTGATCGTCTATGAATGGGCCCTGAAGGGCCTGGGCAAGGCCGGTTGGATTGCTGCGTTCGTCTATTGCGCTTGTGCCGCTCTGCGACTTGCACGCTTCAACACCAACATCGGTGTGATCGACAAGCGATTCTTCCAGGGCTTGCCGAGTCCGGCCGCTGCGGCACTGGTCGTTGGATTGATCTGGGTGGTCGATGACGCTGGCATCCGCGACGTGGCGTCTTCGCCGGTATTGCCCTGGGTTGCATTCGGCTTTGCGTTGTTTGCCGGTTTGACCATGGTGACGAATGCACCGTTCTACAGCTTCAAGGACGTGAGTTTGAAGAAGAGCGTGCCCTTCATCGTCATTGTGTTGATCGCGCTCGGAATCGCCATCGTCAACATCCACCCGCCCACCGTCCTCTTCGCCGTGTTCTGTGCTTACGGCCTGTCGGGTTATGCGATGTACGGTTGGCGCCGACTCAAGGGCAAGCCCGTGAGCGTGATTGCGACCTCTACGGACGAACCCGATGAACGGGGTCTGCATTGAAGTGATAACATGGTGAGCATGAATTCGATTCCGATGGCCCGCCCCGCGCTGCTATCGCTGCTGCAAGTCTCATTGCGGGCAGCATAATCGAACTCGACTGAACAGTTCACCTTTGTTGGATTC
>CALRVU010000401.1:0-4083 GCA_943371685.1 Bordetella parapertussis
AACAGCAGGGCAGGGGCGTGCGACAGGCCGAACACGCAGACCATGATGCCCCACTGGATCTTGGCATTGCGCTCCAGAAACCGCGCCGGGTCGCCCGCCAGTGCGCTGATCACCGGGATGGCCAGGAACACATAGACCGGGATGAACACGGAGAACAGGTCGAAGTGGCGGCTGCCGACCATCCAGTACTGCAAAGGCAGGACCACGAAGAATGCGGCGATCAGACTGCGGTGATCGCTGCGCCGGGTGTGCATCAAGGTGATGAACTCGCGCAGGGCCAGAAACGAGTAGATGCCGAACAGCAGCGTGGCGCCGACCGGGCCGGAGATCCAGGCCAGCCAGAAGCTGGCCATGCCGATCCACACGGCGCGCAAGTCCCGGGTAAAGCGTGCGTGGCCGGCCTGCCAGGCCGGGCTGCGGTCTTGAACGCCCAGCAGCAATGCCACCATGCTGATCAGCATCAGCACGCCGAAGACGATGACGAACAGCAAGCCGATCTGCTCGCCGGTGTTCAGGTGGGTGAGGCGGTTCATGCGCTCAGCCGCCCACCGGTCGGAGGGCCATGACGGCCTGCCGCGCCCGGTCCAGGAAGGCCCGCTTGTCTTCTCCGGGCAACAGGCTGAGTGGCGCACCGAAGGTCACCGTGCACAAGATGGGCACCGGCACCACCTCGCCCTTGGGCATCACCCGCTGCACATTGGCGATCCAGGCTGGCACCAGTTGCACCTGGGGGAACTGGCTGGCCAGGTTGAAAAGACCGCTCTTGAAGGCCTGCGGCTCACCCCGGTTGCTGCGCGTGCCCTCGGGAAAGATCACCAGCGAATCGCCGGCCGCCAGCGCTTGTTGCAGCGGCTCCAGCGGGTCCTGATCATCGGTGCGCTGGCGATTGACATAGACCGCGTTGAACACCTCGCGGGTCAGCCAATGCCGGAAACGGGTGGCGGTCCAGTAATCCTTGGCGGCGATCGGCCGGGTGGTGCTGCGCAGCTCACTGGGCAGCGCGGCCCAGATCAGCACCCAGTCGAGGTGGCTCTGGTGATTGGCAAAGTAGATGCGCTGCAAGGCCTGCGGCGGGCAACCCTTCCAGTGGCCTTGCGCGCCGGTGATCAGGCGCGCCACAAAGGCCAGCAATTTGCCCATCAGATCCGCAGCCGTCATGGCGGGCATGGTACCCCGCCGTCCCGCGGATCGGCTCGGCCCGGCTGCTCAGGCCACCAACTTGGCGTACAGCTTGCTGGCACTGATGGCGCCGCGCCACTCGTGACCAGCCAGGATGCCAGCCACCCGGTGGGTGGCGGCCGTGGTGTCGCGCGGATACGGGCTGGGCAGGATGTCGCCATGGCGGCTGCTCAGCACCATCACGCGCGGGGCCTGCGGATCGGGGCTGCGAAGCACGACGATGGCCGTCTCGCCGCTGCTGAGCTTGACCAGGGTGCCGGGCGGGAACACGCCGAACTCCTTGACCAGCGCCAGTGCGGCCGGGCTGTTGCGGTCCATCTGCAGCAATTGCTTGAGCGCCATGTTGGGCGGCATCGACGGGCGTGAGGCCCGGGTGCTGAGCAGGGCACCGAACACGTCGAGCAAGCCCAGGGCCACGCCCATCTCGCTGACCTCAGTGAGTCCTTGGGGGTAGCCGCTGCCGCCAGGGCGCTCGTGATGCTGGACCACCGCATTCAGCCACTCGGTGTCGGCGATGCCGGCACGCTGCAGCGCCGCCAGGCTGGCGTCCGGGTGCTGCCGCACCAGTTTGCGCTGGGCCTCGGTAATGGGTTCGCGCTGGTTGGCGAAGCGGTCGTACAGCGCCATCTGCCCCAGGTTCATCGTGAAGGCGGCCTTGACGAAGCGCAGCAGCCGCTCTTGCGACCAGTTCATGCGCTGACCGATCAGCAGGGCGCAGACGCCGGCGTGGTGGGCGCGACCGACGGCCTGGGTGACGTGTTCGGAGCGATCTCGTTGAACGATCAGGAACAGGGCCAGATCGGCGCTGCGACTGAGCAGCGCCGCCAGGTCGCGGGCCAGGCTGTCGAGCGCGCTGTCCAGCTCGGCGGCGGCTTCGGGACGCAGGGCGCGGGCCAGTTGCTCGCTGGTGCGCCGCCACAGGCCGGGCAGCAACTCGGCCGGCGCCTGAAACAGGGCTTGGCGAGGGCCGGCCAGTTCATCCATCAGCACCCAGGCGCCGCGTTCCAGCAGGTCTTCAAGTTGCTCGGCGCTGCTGAGCAACTGGCCTTTGGCCAGCAGCAGCCGGCCGGATTGGTCGCGCAAGGAGAAAGGCAAGGCGGTGCCCGGCACCACCTTGTGTTTGACCTTCTCCAACGGACACAAGTCCATGCGGTCCCCTGCGGAGCGGCATGCCCCGTCCTGTGCTGTACGTAGAGCAGGATCTTCGGCCAGTCTGGCCAAAACTCAAGGGGTGCTTGTCCGCAGCGGCTCGCAGGCGAGCCCGTGCAGGATCCCGGTCAGTGGCGGAAGTGGCGCACACCCGTCAAGACCATGGCGATGCCGCGTTCGTCGGCAGCGGCAATCACCTCGTCGTCGCGCATCGAGCCACCTGGGTGGATGACGCAAGTGGCACCGGCATCGACCACCACGTCCAGGCCATCGCGGAACGGGAAGAAGGCGTCACTGGCCACGGCCGTGCCCTGGAGCGTCAGGCCAGCGTTCTCCGCCTTGATGCTGGCGATGCGGGCCGAGTCGATGCGGCTCATCTGGCCAGCGCCCACGCCCATGGTCATGCCGCTCTTGCAGAACACGATGGCATTGCTCTTGACGAACTTGGCCACCTTCCAGGCGAACAGCAGGTCCTGCATCTGCTCATGGGTGGGCTGCAGCTTGGTCACCACGCGCAGGTCGCTGGCGCTGATGTTCTTGGCATCGGCCGACTGCAGCAGCATGCCGCCACCCACGCGCTTGAAATCCAGGGCATTCATGGCCTTGGACAAGGGCACTTCCAGCAGACGCACGTTCTGCTTGGGCGCAAACACGGCGCGGGCTTCGGCCGTGATGCTCGGCGCGATGATGACCTCGACGAACTGCTTGACCACCAGCTCGGCGGTGGCCTGGTCGAGCGGCTGGTTGAAGGCGATGATGCCGCCGAAGGCGCTGGTCGGGTCGGTCTTGAGGGCCTTGGCATAGGCCTCGGCGATGCTGCCGCCCACGGCCACGCCGCAAGGGTTGGCATGCTTGATGATCACGCAGGCCGGGGCGTCAAAGGTCTTCACGCATTCCCAGGCGGCATCGGCATCGGCAATGTTGTTGAAGCTCAACTCCTTGCCCTGCAGCTGCTTCCACTGGCTCAGCGTGCCGGCGGCCGGCTTGGCCTCGGTGTAGAAGGCTGCGCTCTGGTGCGGGTTCTCGCCGTAGCGCATGTCCTGGGTCTTGACCAGTTGCAGGTTGAACACGCCCGGGTACTCGGCACGCACCGGCACGTCATGGCCCTTGTCTTCAGCGCCGGCTTCGAGTGCGGTCAGGTAGTTGGTGATCATGCCGTCGTAGGCGGCGGTGTGGGCGAACACTTTCTTGGCCAGGGCGAACTTGGTGGCGCGCTGCAGGCCGCCGCTTTGCAGCTCGCTCAGCACCTGGGGGTAGTCGGAGGGCTCGATCACCACGGCCACGTCCTGCCAGTTCTTGGCCGCGGCGCGCAGCATGGCCGGGCCACCGATGTCGATGTTCTCGATCGCGTCTTCCAGCGTGCAGTCCGGCCGGGCCGTGGCCTGGGCGAAGGGATAGAGGTTGATGATCAGCAGGTCGATGGTGCCGATGCCATGCTCCTTGAGTGCCGCCATGTGGGCCGGCACGTCGCGCCGGGCCAGCAGGCCACCGTGCACCCGCGGGTGCAGGGTCTTGACGCGGCCGTCGAGCATCTCGGGGAAGCCGGTGATCTCGGACACCTCGGTCACGGGCAGGCCCTCGGCAGCCAGCAGCTTGGCCGTGCCGCCGGTGGACAGCAGCTTGATGCCCTGGGCGTGCAGTGCACGGGCGAATTCGGTGATGCCGGTCTTGTCAGAAACCGAGAGCAGGGCGGTGAGTTGGGCCATGGGGTGTGTGTCCGTGTTTTGGAAAGGGGGTGCAGCGGGCCGGCGGCTC
>CALRVU010000402.1:0-4081 GCA_943371685.1 Bordetella parapertussis
CTGATCCTGTGCTTCCTGCGCCATCTGTCTGAAGCCGAAGCCTTTGACACGCTGGAGGCCGCGCTGCCGGTGCGCCAGCATTTCATCGGCGTGGGACTGGACAGCTCCGAGCGCGGCCACCCGCCCGAGAAGTTTGCCCGCGTGTTTGCCAAATGCCGCGAGTTGGGCCTGAAGCTGGTCGCCCATGCCGGTGAAGAGGGCCCGCCCGCCTACATCTGGAGCGCGCTGGACGTGCTGCAGGTGCAGCGCATCGACCACGGCGTGCGCAGCGTGGAGGACGCGGCGCTGATGCAGCGCCTGGCCGCCAGCCGCATGCCGCTCACCGTCTGCCCGCTGTCCAACGTCAAGCTGTGTGTGTACGGCACCATGGCCGAGCATCAGCTGCCCACGCTGCTGGACGCCGGCCTGTGCGCCACCGTCAATTCCGACGACCCGGCCTACTTTGGCGGCTACATGAACGCCAACTTCCTCGCCACCTTTGCGGCCCTGCCGCAGCTGGGCGCCCAGCACGCCTGGCAGCTGGCGGCCAACAGCTTCGAGGCCAGCTTTGTGCCCGAGGCGCAGAAGGCGCAGATGAAAAAAGCGCTGGACGAATGCTTCGCCAGCGCCATGGTTTGAACCTCGATCAGCGGGGCCGGGCGGCCCCGCGTGCCCCACCTGCCCCTTAGAACTGCATCTTGAACTGCGCACCAAAGGTGCGCGGCTCGTTGATGAAGCCGGTCAGGTTGTTGAAGTCGATGCCGCCATTGACCACCACCTGGTTGGTGATGTTGCGGCCGAAGGCGGCCACTTCGTACTTGCCATTGCCCCAGATGTAGCCGGCGCGCAGGCCGCCTTGGGTCAGCGCCTTGCCGGTGAACTCGACCGACTCGTACAGGAAGAAGTTGATCTTGCTGCGATAGGTCCAGTCGGTGTAGAGGTAGACCTCGCCGCTGTCCATGGGGATGCTGTAGCGCAGGTTGGCATTGGCCACCACCTTGGGCGCCTGCGGCAGGGGGTTGCCGTCGATTCGGAAGGTGCCCGGCACACTGCCGGCCGGGTCCTTCACCGTGCACTGCGCGCAGCCGAACACCACCAGGTCCTGGTCCTTGATCTTGGTCATGTTGAGTGAGCCATTCAGGCCCAGCAACAGGTTCTCGCTCAGGTAGGCATCCAGGTTGAACTCCAGGCCCTGGCCGGTGGTCTTCTTGGCGCTCAGCAGCAAGGTGCTGTTGGTGGCGCCGCCCACGGCGGTCAGCTGCTGGTTCTTGACCTCGTAGTGGAAGACGCTGGCCGACACGCGGGCGCGGCGGTCAAACAGATCGGCCTTGATGCCCGCCTCGATCGAGGTGTTGGTCTCGGGCTGGGCGGTGGACAGCGGGTTGAAGGCCGACGGCGGCAGGATGCTGGCACCGCGGAAGCCGGTGGCAATCCGGCTGTAGAGGCGGGTGTCGGCATCCAGCGCATAGCTGACGGCGGCGTCGCCCGTCACCTTGCTGTCGCTGGTGTCGGCGCTCAGGCCTTTGCTGGCGTCCACCGTCACATTGAGGGGGTCGGTGCTCAGCTCCTTCTTGTCGTGGGTGTAGCGCAGGCCGGCACGCACATTCAGCACCGGGCTCAGGTCATAGGCCAGCGAGCCGAACAGCGCCAAGGCGTCGTTGCTCTGTGTGGTCTGGGTCATGCCCGTCTGCAGATTGGCGCCCAGGCCGTCAAAGTTGATGGCGTTCATCGTGTACTCCTCAGAGAAGAGGTACACGCCGGCCTGCCATTTCAGCGGGCCGGGCAGGCTGGACTCCAGCCTCAGCTCCTGGGTGAACTGGCCGTGGCTGCCCAAGCTGTCGGCCGTCTCCGACGGGAAGGGGATCAGCCCCGGACCGCCATTGCCCAGGAAGGCTGCGCCGTGGCCGCCGTCCACGTCACCGCGGCTGTAGGACTTGACCTTCTCATAGGCCGTGATCGAGTGCAGGTTCATGCCGGCCAGCTTCCAGCTCAGCTTGGCGCTGGCGCCGGCCGAGGTCAGGAACTGCGCGTTCTTGCCATCAATGCTGATCTTGTCGGCATCAAAGTCGTCGACCAGGTCATTGGTGCCGGCCTTGATGATGTTGGCGCGGAACAGGCGGGCGCTGCCTGCCAGCTCGCGGGCATGGACATTGAACAGCGCGCTGAAGGGCTTGCCGGCGCCGTAGAGGGCCTGCACTCGCGCGGCGCTGTCGTCATAGCCTTCCAGTTCCTTGCTCAGGGCGTTGGGCTGGGTGTTGGTGACCCAGTTGTCGCGGTGCTGGACCTGGGCCGAGGCGCGGGCCTGCCAGTCTTCAGTCACCGGCACATTGACGGCGCCTTCAAGGTTGACCGTGCCGTAGCTGCCGTAGCTGACGCTGCCGTAGCCGCCCAACTTCTTGCCTGGCTTGACCGAGTCGAACTTGACCACGCCGGCCGGCGTGTTGCGGCCGAACAGCGTGCCCTGCGGGCCGGCCAGCACTTCCACCGCTTCCACGTCAAAGATCGGGAAGCCCTTGAGGATGGGGTTCTCCTGCACCACATCGTCAACGATCAGCGAGACCGGCTGCGAGGCATTCAGGCGGAAGTCGGTGTTGCCGTAGCCGCGCAGGTAGAAGCGCGGAAAGGCCCGGCCAAAGCTGGACTCGACGTTCAGGCTGGGTACGCGGCCCGATAGCATGCGCAGGTCTTCGCCGCTGGCGTTGATGGCGTCCAGTGCCTCGCCCTTGAGCGAGGAGACGGCCATGGGCACGTCCTTGATGTTCTCGGCGCGGCGTTCGGCCGTGACGGTGATGGTGGTGAGCTTGCCGGCCTCGGGGGCGGGCGTGGTGGCCGTGGTGACTGCCGTCTGGGCTTGTGCCAGGGGGCTGACCAGCAGCGGGGCGAAGGCGGCCGCCAGGGCCAGGCTCAAGGGGCGCAGCGCCAGAGGGCGGCGAGCCGAAGAATGCGTCATGTCGATGAGTCCGAAAGATGGAGATGGTTTGCTGCAGTGCAAACCATGTGCCATCGTTCGGCTCATGTTCATGTCATGAATATGTCATGTTCATTTGGCCGCAGAGGGCATGGCGGGCCGTAACCCGCCTGAAACTGCCCCCGGCACGGGCTGCTTGGTGCGGCGCTGCGCTCAAGGAGCGGGCACGCCGACCTTCCATTGCGGCCAATGGGTCACGATATCGCGCACCAATGCACCACCCACGAGCGCCAGGTTCTGCGTGGCGGGCACAAAGCCGCCGGTGGCGCCCGTGGTCGAGGCCGTGAGCGAGGCTTGCGCCGTCTGCCCCGGGTGCGGTCGGTCAAAGTTGGAGCCGGTGCGCAGCACGGCCAGGCGCTTCAGGTCGGCCTTGCCGGCGGCGGCCGCCCGCTCCAGCGCATTGCGGGTCGCGTTGTCCTCTTGCTGGGTGGTGCAATAGGTGCCAGCGCCGTCGGTCATCAGCTTGGTCCAGTCGCGGGCGTGCTGGCCCAGCTTGTGGCCATGCCACCAGGTGTCGCCGCCCAGGGTGTCGCACTGGATCACGCCGGGTGCGCTTCGGGCGGCGGCGTCCTTGTAGCGCGCGCGGTAGCGCTGGGCTTCGGGGCTGTCCTTCAGCACGGTGCCGCGGCTCAGGGCCAGGGCCTTCTGCAGCAGGGCTTCGTCCACCCGGGCCACTTCGGTGCGGTACTCCAGCTTGGGCTTGATGCCGGGGCCGGTGGTCAGCAGGCCGTAGTAGCCGCTGGCCCAGCCCTTGGGCATTTCGCGGGCGTCGATCTCATGGGCGATGCCCACGTCCACCAGCCAGCGGGCCCAAGCGGCGCTGCCCAGGGTGCCGCGCGCCGGGTCGATGCCGGCAATGCCGGCGATCAGCACATAGCTCTGGCGGAAGTTGAAACGCGGGTCGAGCAGCGCCGCCAGGGTCGACGCTGCTGCATTGGCGTGGCCCATGCCGGTGGTCAGCAGGCACACGTCATCGGCATTGCAGCGCAGGGCCGGGTAGTCGGGCGACAGGCCCGGCACGGGGATCTGCTCGGTCAGCTGGAAGGGCTCGATCCAGGGCTCGGCTTCGGGGCCGAACATGGTGATGATCAGGGCCTTGACAGGGCGCGGGGCGGCCGCCACCGGCGCCGCCAT
>CALRVU010000403.1:0-4077 GCA_943371685.1 Bordetella parapertussis
AGGCTCGCCCGAACCCCTGACCTTCGAGTCTTTGCTGGACTTTGACATCGTCGGTCTGCACATCGGTGCCTCGGTGCACGAACTGATGCTGAAGCGTGCGCTGGAGCGAGGGCGCACCCTGAACGCCCGCCTGCAGGTTCGCGGCTTTGATGCCATTGCCCAATTGGTTGACGCCGGCCTGGGGGTGGCCTTGCTGCCAGCCGCGGTGGCGCAACGCTTTGCCCGCCTGTTTGCCATCGAGGTCCGGCCCTTGGCCGAAGACTGGGCCCGCCGGCGCTACCTGCTGGCCGCGCGCGAGCAGGCGGTCCTGCCGGCCGTGGTGCAGCGCTTTGTCGATGCACTGGTGCAGCCCCTCCCGAATCCCTGACAATTCAATTCTTCACCGCGCCCCGGCGCCCTTCTCAAACATCGACACCATGACCGCACGCACCCTGTACGACAAGCTGTGGGACGAGCATGTCGTCCACACCGAAGACGACGGCACGGCCACTCTCTACATCGACCGCCATCTGGTGCACGAGGTGACCAGCCCCCAGGCCTTCGAGGGGCTGGAGCTGGCCGGGCGCAAGGTCTGGCGCCTGTCTGCCAACCTGGCGGTGAGTGATCACAACGTGCCGACCACCGACCGATCGGGCGGAATTGCCGACCCGATCTCGCGTCTGCAGGTGGACACGCTGGACAGCAACTGCGACCGTCACGGCATCACCCAGTTCAAGATGAGTGACCTGCGCCAAGGCATCGTCCATGTGATCGGCCCGGAGCAGGGCGCCACCTTGCCCGGCATGACCGTGGTCTGCGGCGACAGTCACACCAGCACCCATGGTGCTTTTGGTGCGCTGGCCCACGGCATCGGCACGTCCGAGGTGGAGCATGTGCTGGCCACCCAGACGCTGCTGGCCAAGAAGGCCAGGAACATGCTGGTGCGGGTGGATGGCGTGCTGGGCCAGGGCTGCGGCGCCAAGGACATCGTGCTGGCGATCATCGGCAAGATCGGCACGGCCGGTGGCACCGGCTACACCATCGAGTTCGGCGGCTCTGCCATCCGGGCGCTGAGCATGGAGGGCCGGATGACGGTCTGCAACATGGCCATCGAAGCCGGTGCGCGCGCCGGCCTGGTGGCGGTGGACGAAGTGACGCTGGCCTATGTGCAGGGCCGGCCCTTCAGCCCCAGGGGCATGGAGCTGGACCAGGCCATCGCCTACTGGCGCACCCTGCACAGCGATCCGGGCGCGCACTTTGACAAGGTGGTCGAGCTGGATGCGGCGCAGATCCTGCCGCAGGTGACCTGGGGCACCTCCCCTGAGATGGTGTTGTCGATCGAAGACCGCGTGCCTGATCCTGACAAGGAAAAGGACGCCGTCAAGCGCGGTGCCATCGAGCGCGCCCTGGTCTACATGGGCCTGGAGCCCAACAAGGCGATTGCCGACATCCGCATCGACAAGGTGTTCATCGGCTCGTGCACCAACAGCCGGATCGAGGACATGCGCGAGGCGGCCGCGGTGGTCAAGCGCTTGGGCGGACGCGTGGCGGCCAATGTTCGTCTGGCGCTGGTGGTGCCGGGGTCGGGTCTGGTCAAGGCCCAGGCCGAAGCGGAAGGCCTGGACGCCGTGTTCCGTGCGGCAGGCTTTGAATGGCGCGAACCCGGTTGCAGCATGTGCCTGGCGATGAACGCTGATCGGCTGGAGCCGGGCGAGCGTTGCGCTTCGACCAGCAATCGCAACTTCGAGGGCCGCCAGGGCGCGGGCAGCCGCACCCACCTGGTCAGCCCCGCAATGGCCGCAGCGGCCGCGATGGCCGGTCACTTTGTCGATGTCAGACGAGTCAAATGACCCCCCCTACGGCCTGTCGGCCGCCCCCCAGGGGGCGACACCAGCAGCCCGGCACAGCCGGATCTGCGGCGTCTGCCGGATTGGACCCACTACAGGAGTTGATTCATGAAAGTATTGTTGATTTTGGCCTTCGCGCTGATGACGCTGGCCGGCTGCAACACCATGGAAGGTGTGGGCAAGGACATCCAGAGAGCCGGTGACGCCATCGAAGGCGCAGCCAAGAAGAAGTAAACCGGGAAGCACACCGATCATGGAAGCATTCACCCTCCACACGGGCCTGGTGGCCCCGATGGACCGCGAGAACGTCGATACCGACGCGATCATCCCCAAGCAGTTCCTCAAGTCGATCAAGCGCACGGGTTTCGGCCCCAATCTGTTCGACGAATGGCGCTATCTGGACCAGGGCGAGCCTGGCCAGGATCCCGCGACCCGCCGCGCCAATCCGGATTTCGTGCTCAACCAGGCGCGCTATCAAGGGGCTTCGGTGTTGCTGGCGCGGGCCAATTTCGGCTGTGGCTCCAGTCGCGAGCATGCGCCGTGGGCACTGCAGCAGTACGGCTTCCGGGCGCTGATCGCACCGAGCTTTGCGGACATCTTCTTCAACAACTGCTTCAAGAATGGCGTGCTGCCGATCCAGTTGTCTGAAGCGCAGGTGGCGACGCTGTTCGACGAAGTGCTGGCCTTCCCCGGCTACCGGCTCACCATCGATCTGCCTCGGCAGGTGGTGATCAAGCCTGACGGCAGCGAGTTGCCGTTCGAGGTTCAGGCGTTTCGCAAGTATTGCCTGGTGGGCGGCTTTGACGACATCGGCCTGACCTTGCGCCACGCCGACAAGATCAAGGCCTATGAGGCGGAGCGCCTGGCGCGCATGCCCTGGCTCAACAACCGGCTGGTGCGCTGAGCGCCGGCGCCGCCCACGAGACAAAGATCATGACGACGATGAAAATTGCAGTGCTGCCGGGCGATGGCATCGGCACCGAGATCGTGGCAGAAGCCGTGCGCGTGCTGAACGTGCTGGATCTGCCTTTGGAGATGGAGGAGGCCAAGGTGGGCGGTGCCGCCTACGAGGCCCACGGACACCCGCTGCCCGACTCGACGCTGAACCTGGCCAAGGCCTCTGATGCCATCCTGTTCGGCGCCGTGGGCGACTGGAAGTACGACACCCTGGACCGGCCGCTGCGCCCGGAGCAGGCCATCCTCGGTCTGCGCAAGCACCTGGGCTTGTTCGCCAACTTCCGGCCGGCCATCTGCTACGAGCAACTGGTGGGCGCGTCCAGCCTCAAGCCCGAGCTGATCGCCGGCCTGGACATCCTGATCATCCGCGAGCTGACCGGCGACATCTACTTCGGCCAGCCGCGCGGCCGCCGCATCGCCACCGACGGGCACTTCCCCGGCGCTGAAGAGGCGTTCGACACCATGCGCTACTCGCGCCCGGAGATCGAGCGCATCGCCCACGTCGCTTTCCAGGCGGCCCGCAAGCGCAGCAAGAAGGTCACGTCGGTCGACAAGGCCAATGTGCTGGAGACCTTCCAGTTCTGGAAGGACGTGGTCACCGAGGTCCACAAGGACTACCCGGACGTCGAGCTTGAGCACATGTACGTGGACAACGCGGCCATGCAGCTGGTCAAGGCGCCGAAGAAATTCGACGTGCTGTTCACTGGCAACATGTTCGGCGACATCCTCTCGGACGAGGCGTCGATGCTGACGGGATCGATCGGCATGCTGCCTTCGGCCTCGCTGAATGCCAAGGGTCAGGGCCTGTATGAGCCCAGCCACGGCAGCGCGCCGGACATCGCCGGCAAGGGTGTGGCCAATCCCTTGGCTACAATCCTGTCCGCTGCCATGATGCTCCGCTTCTCCCTCCAAAGCCCCGAGGCTGCCGACCGTATCGAGTCGGCCGTCAAATCGGTGCTGGCCGCCGGTTACCGCACGCCGGACATTTGGAGCGAAGGCACCCAGAAGGTGGGCACGCGTGAGATGGGTGATGCCGTGGTTGCGGCCATCACCGGCAAAACGATTACCAAGAGCTGACAGCTCGGTTTCGTCTCGCCCCCACACCTGGACCCCGGCGAACGAGCCGGGAGAGTCGGGGTCCGGGGATACGCAACACCCAAGGAAACATTGAAATGGCACTCGTAGGTTTGGTCGGCTGGCGTGGCATGGTCGGCTCGGTCCTGATGGATCGCATGCAGGCGGAGAATGACTTCGCCCACTTTGAGCCCTTGTTCTTCTCCACCTCGAACTCGGG
>CALRVU010000404.1:0-4063 GCA_943371685.1 Bordetella parapertussis
GAGGTTCGTCCTTCGGGCCGATGAAAGTGGGTGCATGCACCGACTCTATGGGCCGACGCGCCTCGAGCGACTGCTGGAGCGATGGTCGGTACGTTGGGGTTGATGCGCCGCATCGGCGTGCGACGAAGCGCCGGCTTTGCCGGCATCGCGCGCCGGTGCGCTTCGGTCGGGCTGGCAAGCGACCCATCACGAAGGTGTGCAACCGGGTCATGCCGTGGACCCGTCATGCCGCCGTTCGTCAGGTCTCGCCCCGCACCGCCGCCAGCATCATCGGCCACACCGCTTGGTTGGACTGGCGGAACCAGTCGAGGTGGCCGATGCGCCACAGGGCGTGGTCGGCGGGGTTCACGGCATGGGCTTGGCGGGGCGCGGC
This sequence comes from Bordetella parapertussis, assembly GCA_943371685.1. Lineage (GTDB taxonomy): Bacteria > Pseudomonadota > Gammaproteobacteria > Burkholderiales > Burkholderiaceae_C > Ideonella > Ideonella parapertussis_A. Next base: position 374 of record CALRVU010000404.1, read on the forward strand.
GGGCAGGGTGCGCAGCAGGTCTTGCACCGTGGCGGCGGTGGCGATGTCGTCGTCGGTGGCATAGAGCACGGTGAGGGGCGTCGTCACCTCGCCATGAAAGTCCGTGGCGCCGTGGTGGCGCACTGCATTGGTGGCATAGCCGCCGGCCGCGCACCACTGGCCCCATTGCAGGCCGACGGCCGCAGGCAGGTCCTCACCCAGGCCGAACCACGAGGTGGGCGCATAGCCCTTGATCCGCGTGGCCAGCGGCAGCAACACCCGCAGGCCCAGCCGGGCCTTCAGGGCAAAGCCCAGGCGCATGCCGCCAAACCAGCCGGTGGACGCCGCCATGCCCACCAGCCGGCCCACGCGGCGGTGGTTGTGCAGCAGGCCGATCATCTGGCCGCCGGCACTGTGGCCCACCAGCACCGCCTGATCGGCGCCGCTGCGGGCCAGCAACGCGTCCAGCGCGGCCACCTGGTCTTGCACGCCCCAGTCCACCAGCCGGGCCGGGTGGCCGGCCAGCGGCCGCTGCAAGGACAGGCCGACGCCGCGGTAGTCAAACACCATCACGTCATGCCCCTGCTCGGCCAGCCAGCCGGCAAAGCGCCAGTAGAACTGCTGGCGCACGCCGGTCGCCGGGCTGATCAGCACCGGTTCGGGACGTCGCGTGCCGCGGGCGGCAAACCAGTGGGCCTGCAGCGACTGGCCGTCGGCGCAGGTGATGGTCAGGGGCTCAGGTGGTGTGGGCTGTGCGGCTGCTTGAGGGTCATGCATGAACGTCTCCCAAAGCCTGCACATGTTCCAGCCAGCGGCCCACGGTCTGCAGCTCTTCGGGGCTGAAACCCTGGCCCAGCCGCGCATTGATGCGACCCAGCGCGGTGCGCAAGGCGGGCAGCAAGGCAACGCCCTCCGGGCTCAGCCAGACGCGCAGGGTGCGGGCATCGGTGTCGCTGGCGCGGCGCTCCAGCCAGCCCAGCAGCTCCATGCGCTGCACCAGGCCCGACACGGCCGAGGGGGCCAGGTCCAGCGCCAGCGCCAGCTGGCCCATGGACAGGCCGTCGGTGCTGGCCAGGGTGAACAGCACCCCGCTCTGCGCGGGCGTGGGCAGGCGCTCGCCGGCGATCGCGGCGCGCTCCTGCTCCATGGCCATCCACTGGTGCAGCCGCCGTTGCGCACTGTTCAGCAAAAAGACCAGTCGGGGTGGGCGTGGCGGCATGGGTGAGGCTCCTTGTTGCGCATGCGAAATGATTCGCATGCGAAGTATAGGGGCCTTGGATCGATCTCTGCCAGGTCAAGGCCGCTCAAGCTGCCACCACTCAGGCAGCAGCGCACGCACCTCGGCTCGGCCATAGCGCTCGTCCATCAGGTGCAGCACGCCCTGGTCGGTGGTGGTGCGGATGACCCGGCCGGCGGCTTGCACCACTTTCTGCAAACCGGGATAGAGGTAGACCGCGTTGTAGCCGCTGCCGTAGCGGCCCAGCTCGTCCAGCCGCTCGCGCAGTCGCTCATTGACCGGGTTGACCTGGGGCAGGCCCATGGTAGCGATGAAGGCGCCGATCAGGCGGCGGCCGGGCAGGTCCACGCCCTCGCCAAACGAGCCGCCCAGCACCGCAAAGCCGATGCCCTGGCTGTGTTCGGTGTAGCCGTCCAGAAAGGCCTGTTGCGCGGCCTCGCTCATGCGGCGCTGCTGCAGCCACACGGGCACCTGCGGGTGCGCCGCCTGGAACGCCGTGGCCACCTGTTGCAGATAGTCGTGGCTGCTGAAGAAGGCCAGGTAGTTGCCGGGCTGCGCGGCAAACTGGCGGGCCATGATCTGCACCAGCGCCGGCAGAGAGCGCGCCCGGTGGGCATAGCGGGTGGACACGCCATGCGCCCGCTGCACCTGCAACTGCTCGGCCGAGAAGGGCGAATCGACTGCCAGCAGTGCGGTGTTGTCGGGCAGGCCGAGCAAGCCGCGGGTGTGCTCCAGCGGCGACAGCGTGGCCGAGAACAAGGTGGCGCTGTGCGCAGCCGCCCAGCGCGGTGTCAGGTGCGGCGCGGGCACGACATTGCGCAGGTTCATGGTGGACAGCCGGCGGTTGGACGACAGCAGCTCGGCCTCGGGCAGGCTCAGGTCGCACAGCGCATGTTCGTCAAACAGCTCGGCAATGCGGCTGGCGTGCAGGGCCTCCAGGTAGAAGGCGCGCAGGGCGGGCGGCACAGGGTCGGGCTGGCCGGTCGGGGCGGCTCCGGCGTCTGGGTCTGGGGTTGCGTCTGGCGCCCCGCCCTCAGGCGGGCTGCTCGCCAGGGCACCTTCGGCGTCGCTGAAGTACTCACCCAATGCTGCCACCGCACCCTGCAGCGCGCCCAGCCAGTCGGCCGGCAAGCTGGGCAAGGGCTGGTGGGTGGCGGTCATCTCGTTGCTCAAACCCTGCCAGGTGCGCTGCAGCGCACCGAGCTTGCGCTTGAGGGCCGGTGGCGCCACGGTCCGGGCCGCGCGCAGGCTGGCCTGGCTCAGCTCGGCCGAGTACATCTTGCGGCCGCGCTCGACCAGGTTGTGCGCCTCGTCCACCAGCAGGGCCACGCGCCAGCCCTGAGCCTGGCCGAGCGCAAACAGCATGGCATGCAGGTCAAAGAAGTGGTTGTAGTCGCCCACCACCACATCGGCCCAGCGCGCCAGCTCTTGCCCCAGGTAATAGGGGCAGACCTGATGGGCGAGGGCCACCTGGCGCACCGTGGGCCCATCCAGCGGGCCGTGCACGGCCTGGGCCACGGCGGCTTGCCTGGCCGTTGGCAGCCGGTCATAGAAGCCCTGGGCCAGCGGGCAGGATGCACCATGGCAGGCCTTGTCGGGGTGTTCGCAGCTCTTTTCGCGGGCCACCAGCTCCAGGCCGCGCAGCGGCGGGGCCGAGGCGCTGTGCAAGGTGCGCAGCGCACCCAGGGCCAGTGCCCGACCGGAGGTCTTGGCGGTCAGGAAGAACAGCTTGTCCAGCCCCTGATCGGGCATGGCCCTGAGCTGCGGAAACAGCGTGGCCATGGTCTTGCCGATGCCGGTGGGTGCCTGGGCCAGCAGGCAGCGGCCGGCGCGGGTCACTTTGTAGACGCCCTCGGCCAGCGGACGCTGCCCCTGCCGGAAGCTGGGGTGCGGAAAGGCGAGTGCCATCAGGGCGGTGTTGCGGGCCTCGCGGTGGGCGGCCTCTTGCAGGGCCCATGCGATGAAGGCCTCGGCCTGCTGCTGCCAGTAGGCCTGCAGATCAGCGGCGGGCCAGCGCTCGGTCAGCACCGTCTCGCGGCCGCTGGCCACGTCCAGATAGACCAGGGCCAGCGTCAGCTCTGTGCGGCCTTGCGCGGCGCACAGCAGCGCGCCGTAGACCTTGAGCTGGGCCCAGTGCAGGGCGCGGTGGTTGTCTGGCTGGCGGGCCAGCGGGCCTTTGTGGGTCTTGATCTCTTCGAGCCGGCCGGCGGCAGGGTCAAATCCATCGGCCCGGCCGCGCACGGCCAATGGGCCGTGGCGGCCTTGCAGCGCTACTTCGCGCTGGTAGCCGGCCGGGCGCCGGCCCGTCACCAGCTGATGGCCGGCGATGCCCTCTTGCGCAGTGGGCGAAGGCGTGAAGCGCAGGTCCAGGTCACCGCGCTTGGCGGTGAACTCGCACAGGGTGCGCACTGCCACGGTGTAGCGCGGCGGTTCATCGGTGGCGGCGCCGGCTGCCACCGCATTGCGTTCAAGCA
>CALRVU010000405.1:0-4049 GCA_943371685.1 Bordetella parapertussis
AAGACGGCCCGACCCACCAGTCGGTGGAACATGCCGCCAGCCTGCGCCTGATCCCGGGTCTGGACGTCTGGCGCCCCGCCGACACCACCGAGACGGCGGTGGCCTGGACCATGGCACTGGCCAACAAGAACCGGCCCAGCGCCTTGCTGCTCAGCCGCCAGAACCTGCCCTACCTGCCCAAGGAAGACGCCGACGTCATCACCAAGGGCGGCTACATCCTGTCCGAGCCGATCGAAGTGGGCCTGAAGAAGCCGGCCCAGGCCGTGATCATCGCCACCGGCTCGGAAGTGCAGCTGGCCATGAACGCCCAGGCCGAGCTGGCCAAGGCCAAGATCGCCGTGCGCGTGGTCTCCATGCCCTCGACCACCGTGTTCGATCGCCAGGACATGGCCTACAAGCTTGAAGTGCTGCCGGCCAAGCTGCCGCGCATCGCCATCGAGGCCGGCGTCACCGACGGCTGGTGGAAGTACGGCTGCGCCGCCGTCATCGGCCTGGACCGCTACGGCGAATCCGCCCCCGCCGGCGTGCTGTTCAAGCTGTTCGGCTTCACCGTCGACAACCTGGCGCTGACGGTGCGCAAGGTGCTCGGCAAGTAATCCGGCCGTAACGACCCTCCCTGGCCTTGGGACACAATCCTCAGATCAAAACAGATCGCCAGGGATGCATTTCATGAACTGTCGGGCGTGGGTCGTGCTGCTGGGCTGGGGCTTGGGCTGCTTCATCAGCTCGGCCGTGCAAGCCCAGTCGTTTTCGCCGGTGTCCTCTGCGGAGGAGCGGTGCATGACCCCCGGCGTGGCTGACCGGGGCATGCCGGTTTACCCGAAAGATGCCCTGGCCCGCCGAGACGGCGCAGAGTTGCGGGTGGAATTGAATTTTGCGGGGCCCGAGACCGCTCCTCGGGTCAAGCGTCTGGACGAAAACCCGGGCCTGCACGAAGACTTCTACGAGGCCGTCCGTGACTACGTCCAGCGTTTTCGCGTCCCGTGCATGAAGGTCGGTGCTGAGCCGGTGCGAGTCCAGTTGAGCTTCAGCTTCGTTCCCAACGACAGCCGCACCGTGTCTTTCTACAGCACCGAGACCTCGGACCTGATCAAGCGCCATCGCGAACGGATGGACTGCGTCCGCACCCCCAGCCAGTCACTGGTGGAGTATCCCTTGGGCTTGCTCAATCGAGGGCAGCAAGGGGTGGTGATGGTGAATCTGAAGTTCGAGCGGGCGGATGCGCCCCCGCGCCTGACCGTGCTGCACGATGGTGGCAGCACAGGCTTCGTCAAGGCGATCCAGCCCTATGTCGACCAGATGCGCATGCCCTGTCTGCCCGATGCGCAGACCCAGGAGATGAATGTGTCGTGGATCTTCAAGATCGAGGGCGGCGCCCGAGCCTGGGTGAAGGACCTGGGCCTGTCCGAATTCCTTGGCGCGGTAAAGGGCATCGACAAGGAAAAGGTGTTCTTCGACTTCAACACCATGGCCTGCCCCTTTCAAGTCCAGTTCCAGCTGCGTCAGCCTCACATGGGCAATGAGGTCGGACAGGTGGGTGAATACCAGTCCAGCCGGCGGGCCTTTACCCAATGGCTGACCCGACTTCAACTCAACATTCCCGATCGGGCTCGGGAACTGGTCATGGCCCAGGCATCGATCATCCAGGTGCCCTGCGGCAAGCTCGACCTCTGACCCGGTCCAACCCACTCGTTTTCTCGTTCAATTTTTTCTGGAGACCCACATGACCATCAAGATTGGTATCAACGGCTTCGGCCGCATCGGCCGCATGGTGTTCCGCGCCGCGGTGCAGAACTTCGCCAACGACGTCGAGATCGTCGGCATCAACGACCTGCTGGAGCCTGACTACCTGGCCTACATGCTGAAGTACGACAGCGTGCATGGTCGTTTCAAGGGCGAGGTTTCGGTCGACGGCAACACCCTGGTGGTCAACGGCAAGAAGATCCGCCTGACCGCAGTGAAGAACCCGGCCGAGCTGAAGTGGGACGAAGTCGGCGCCGAGGTGGTGATCGAGTCCACCGGCCTGTTCCTGACCAAGGAAACCGCTGAAGCCCACCTGAAGGCCGGCGCCAAGAAGGTCATCCTGTCGGCTCCGAGCAAGGACGACACCCCGATGTTTGTCTATGGCGTGAACGACAAGACCTACGCTGGTCAGACCATCATCTCCAACGCTTCGTGCACCACCAACTGCCTGGCGCCCGTCGCCAAGGTGCTGAACGACACCTTTGGCATCAAGCGCGGCCTGATGACCACCGTGCACGCCGCCACCGCCACCCAGAAGACCGTGGACGGCCCGAGCAACAAGGACTGGCGCGGCGGCCGCGGCATCCTCGAGAACATCATTCCGTCGTCCACCGGTGCCGCCAAGGCCGTGGGTGTGGTGATCCCCGAGTTGAACAAGAAGCTGACCGGCATGGCTTTCCGCGTGCCAACCTCTGACGTGTCGGTCGTCGACCTGACCGTCGAGCTGAACAAGGAAGCCTCGTACGCCGACATCTGCGCAGCCATGAAGGCCGCGTCTGAAGGCGCCATGAAGGGCGTGCTGGGCTACACCGAGGACAAGGTCGTCTCGACCGACTTCCGTGGCGAAGCCATGACCTCGGTGTTCGATGCCGAAGCCGGCCTGGCCCTGGACAGCACCTTCGTCAAGGTCGTGTCCTGGTACGACAACGAGTGGGGCTACTCGAACAAGTGCCTGGAGATGGCCCGCGTCATTGCCGGCTGATGGCAGTGCCATCGCTCGCCTGAGCGATGGTTCCACCGAGAAAGGCCCCGTTGGGGCCTTTTTTCATGGGCTGCCTTGACATGCCGGCAACATTTCGGAAGCCCAGGGCAGCATAGACTGCAGCTTTGAACCGGTTCTGTTTTCACGAGCCGACCCCTCAGGCAAGGCGTCCATGCAGATCAATCGCTATTCCCTGGTCAGCGCCGCGTTGCTGGCGCTGGTGACCCTGAACAGCCATGGCACCGAGGCCGGTCGGCCGCGCAGTGTGCCCGTGGCTGCGGCCATGGAATCAGGCCAGGTCATCGTGCAATACCGCAGTGGCGCGAGCGTGCTGCGCAGCAGCCAGATTCTCTCAGCCAGCGCGGCAGCTGAGCGCGCCGCCGCCGGCCCGCAGGGGGCGGCCACGCTGGGTGCGCGTCTGGGCCTGAGCCTGGAGGACGGCCGGCCGGTGTCATCACGCATGCAGGTGCTCAAGGCCAGTGGCATGCAGTCCGCAGCCTTGGCCAAGCGGCTGGCGGCGGATGCCGATGTGGAGTGGGCGGTGGTCGACGGCCGGCGCCACGCGCTGGCGGCGCCCAACGACCCGCTGTATGCCAACGGCCAGACGAGCAACTCGCTGACCGCCGGCCAGTGGTACCTGCGTGCACCGGACAGCATGGTGCGATCTTCGGTCAATGCCGAGGGCGCCTGGGCCATCACCGAGGGCAGCAACGCCGTGGTGGTGGCCGTGCTCGACACGGGTGTGCGCCTGGACCACCCCGACCTGAGCGGCAAGCTGCTCAGCGGTTACGACTTCATCGCTGACACGAGCACCGCGAACGATGGCAGCGGTCGAGACAGCGACCCTTCGGATCCAGGCGACTGGATCACCTCGACCGAGAACGCCAGCGGCACCTTCAAGGACTGCGGCGCGTCCAGCAGCAGCTGGCACGGCACCCAGGTGTCGGGACTGGTCGGTGCAGCCACCAACAATGCGCTGGGCATGGCCGGCACGGCACCTGCCACCATGATCCTGCCGGTGCGGGTGCTGGGCAAGTGTGGTGGCTACGACTCCGACATCATTGCCGGCATGCGCTGGGCCGCCGGCCTGAGCGTGCCCGGCGTGCCAGCCAACAGCCATCCTGCCAAGGTTCTGAACATGAGCCTGGGTTCGGAAGGCACCTGCACCGACGCCTATGTGCAGGCGGTGAGCGAGATCGCTGCCGCCGGTGCATTGGTGGTGGCCGCCGCCGGCAACGAGGGCCTGGCCGTGGGCACCCCGGCCAATTGCAGCGGCGTGCTGGCGGTGGGCGGTTTGCGGCACATCGGCACCAAGTCCGGTTTC
>CALRVU010000406.1:0-4047 GCA_943371685.1 Bordetella parapertussis
CCGCCCACTCCACCCAGCCGGTGCTGGCCGTCAGCAAGACCAGCGCGCCAAAGACGATGCGGTACCAGGCAAACACGGTGAAGTCATGGCTGGACACATAGCGGATCAGCCAGCGGATGCAGACCAGTGCACTCAGGAAGGCAAACACCAGTCCGACTGCAAACATGGGCAGGTCGCCCACATGAAGTGCTCCGCGCTGCTTGTAGAGTGAGTAGGCGCCGGCACCGATCAGGGTCGGGATGCCCAGGAAGAAGCTGAACTCGGTGGCTGCCTTGCGCGAGAAGCCGAACATCATTGCGCCGATGATGGTGGCACCGGAACGGCTGGTGCCCGGCACCAGCGCCGCGCACTGGATCAAGCCGACCTTGAGCGCATCCAGCGGCGTCATGTCATCGACCGTTTCGACCCGGGCTCGACGGGTGCCCTGCAGATCCATCGCGCCGAACAAGCGGCGATGGCGCCGCTCCACCCACAAGATGATCAGGCCGCCGACCACAAATGCCAGGGCCACGGGCACCGGATGGAACAAGCGGGCCTTGATGGCCGAACCGAGCAGGAGGCCGAACACGGCCGCCGGAATGAAGGCGATCAAGACATTGGTGGCGAAGTGGCGGGCCCGGGCCTCGCTGCCCAGCCCTCGTGCGGTAGACAGCAGTCGGACTCGATATTCCCAGATCACGGCAAACATCGCGCCGGTCTGGATGGCGATCTCAAACACCTTGACGGTGTCGCCCGTCATCTTGAGCAACGAGCCTGCCAGGATGAGATGGCCAGTGGATGAGATCGGCAGGAACTCGGTCAAACCCTCCACCACGCCCATCAGCGCTGCCTTGAGCAATAGCATCAGATCCACACGAAACTCCCTACAGAACCAAACCGCTCACACTTGAAATGCGGGCGGATGATACCCGCCGGCTGGGTTGCGAATTCCGGCAAAAATACACCATAGGGTATTGACGCACCCGCACAGCCTGATAGCATTACTGACCAGTCAGTCATTAGCGATGTCAGAACCCTCGAATCGTCAACGCCGCAAGGAAGCCCGCCCGCAAGAGTTGCTGGACGCTGCCTTGGCCCTGTTCGTCGAAAAGGGCTTTGCCGCAACCCGGTCTGAAGAGGTGGCTGCACGGGCCGGCGTGTCCAAGGGCACGCTCTACCTCTACTTCCCCAGCAAGGAAGACCTGCTCAAGTCCGCCATTCGCCAGACCCTGTCCGCCGAGATCGCCGAGGGCGCGCGCATTCTGGATGCCCACACCGGCAACAGCAGCCAGATGCTGGTGGAAGTGCTCACCGACTGGTGGGTGCGCATCTATCACAGCCCAGGCTCGGGTGTGTTCAAACTGGCGATCACCGAGATGCGCAACTTCCCCGAACTGGCGGCCTTCTACTTTGAAGAGGTCGTGCAACCGGGCTGTGCCTTGATCGCGAGACTGGTCACGCGCGGCATGGACAGCGGCGAGTTTCGCCGCATCGAGCCCGATCATGTGGTCCATTCGATCGTGATGCCGCTGATCCTGCTCTGCGTGCACAAGCACTCGCTGGCCGCCTGCGGCTTTGCGGAGCCCACCTTGCAGCATCCCGACCAGTTCATTCGGCAACACTTGCTGCTCATCCTCGAAGGCCTGCGCCAAGCGCAAGCGCCTGCCACCAGTCTGAAAGGCCTGCCGAAATGATGTTCGGATCCCGAAGTGCCACTCAGCGCAAATGGCTGCTCGGGCTGACAACGCTGATGCTGGTCGGTCTCGGTGCATACCTGGTCTTGCGCAAACCCGGTCCGGCGGCACCCGCCCCGGCCGCCAGCACAGCCGCCCCCAGCTTGCAACTGACGCCCGCAGACGTCCTGACCGTCAAACGGCTCCCGCTGACCCGCCAAGTCGAGCTCAGCGGCGCACTCAAGGCCGTCAACAGCGCCTTCGTCAAGGCCAAGGTGGCGGGTGAACTGCAACAACTGAGCGTGCGTGAGGGCTCGGCCGTGCAAGCCGGTCAAACGCTGGGACAGATCGACCCGGCCGAGCTGGACCTGAAAGTGAAGCAGGCTGAACAGCAGGCGGAGAGTGCCCGCGCGCAGTGGGCTGTGGCTGAGCGCAGCCTGGCCAACAACCGGGCCCTCGTCACCCAAGGCTTCATCTCGGCCACCGCGCTGGACACCACCCAGGCCAATGCCAATGGCGCACAGGCCAATCTGCAGGCGGCCCTGGCCGCGGTGGACCTGGCCCGCAAGGCCCGGCAAGACAGCGTGCTGCGCGCGCCCTTGTCGGGCCTGATCGCACAGCGCCTGGCTCAGCCGGGTGAGCGCGTGGCATTGGACGCCCGCATCCTGGAGATCGTCGACTTGTCGCAACTGGAGCTGGAGGCCAGCGTGGCGCCGGGCGAACTCAGCCAGGTCACGGTCGGCACTGCCGCGCGGCTGCAAGTGGAAGGCTGGTCGGAGCCGGTGGCCGCCAAAGTCGTGCGCATCAATCCCAGCGCCCAGACCGGCAGCCGCAATCTGCTGGTCTACCTGAGCGTGGCGCCGCATCCTGCGCTGCGCCAAGGCCTGTTCGCCACGGGCCATTTGCTGCTGCCCGAGCGCTCGGCCCTGGTGATTCCGCTCGGCGCGCTCCGTGTCGATCAGCCCGCACCCTATGTGGTGGCGCTCGACGGTGGGCGGGCAGTGCACCGCAAGGTCAACCTGGGTGCCCGCGGCGTGGTCGCCGGTGAGCCCATGGTCGAGATTCTGGCGGGACTCAAGGACGGTGACGCCCTGCTGGCACAGCGCACCGGGACGATCCGAGATGGCCTGGCGGTGACGCTGCCGGCCACGAGTCCGGCACAGCCGCCTGCCTCGGCCGCCAGCCGCTGAAACCGACCACCGCCCGCCATGTGGTTCACCCGCGTCTCGATCAGCAACCCCGTCATGGCCGTGATGGTCATGCTCGCCTTTGTGGTGCTGGGCAGCTTCTCGTACCAGCGGCTCAAGGTGGACCAGTTCCCCAACATCGACTTCCCCACGGTGGTCGTGTCGGTGGACTACCCCGGCGCCTCGGCCGAGATCGTCGAGAACGAGGTCACGATCAAGGTCGAAGAGGCCGTCAATTCGATCGCCGGCATCAACCAGTTGTCCTCGCGCAGCTATGAGGGCACTGCCGTCATCATCGTCCAGTTCAACCTGGACATGGACGGTCGCAAAGCCGCCGATGATGTGCGCGAGAAGGTCTCGCAGCTCAAGTCGCGCTTTCCGGATGAGGTCGATGAGCCACGCATCCAGCGATTCGATCCCGCTTCGCGGCCGATCTGGTCGCTGGCACTGACCTCGCCCGACAACAGCCGCAGCCCGTCCGAGTTGACGGTCTTTGGCGACCAGGTGCTCAAGAAGCGGCTGGAGAACGTGCGCGGTGTGGGTTCGGTCACCCTGGTCGGCGGCGCCCAGCGCGAGCTCAACATCTACCTGCGCCCTGCCGCCCTCGAGGCCCTGGGTGTGAGCGCCACCCAGGTGATGGATGCGGTGCGCAACGAGACCCGCAACCTGCCCGCCGGCGCGTTGCGCAACCGCGAGTCCGAACGCATCGTGCAGATCGACGGCCGCTTTGCCCGCCCTGAGGACATGGGCCAGTTGATCGTGGCCCGGCGCGGCAGCCAGGCCGTGCGCCTGATGCAGGTGGCCGAGGTGGTGGACGGCCCGGAGGAGCCCGAGAGCCTGGCGCTCTACAACGGCCAGACCATGCTGGCCCTGGACGTGCAGAAGGCCCAGGGCGAGAACACCATCGAGGTGGTCGACGGACTGAACAAGGTGGCCGCCAAGTTGCGCCCCGAGTTGCCGGCCGGCATGGCCATCGATGTGGTGCGCGACAACTCGCGGCCCATCCGCGTGTCGGTGGACAACGTGCGCCGGACCCTGATCGAGGGTGCCGCATTGACCATCGGCATCGTCTTCCTGTTCCTCAATTCCTGGCGCTCCACGCTGATCACCGGCCTGACCCTGCCCATCGCCCTGATCGGCACCTTTCTGTTCATGCATGCCTTCGGCTTCACGATCAACATGATCACGCTGATGGCCCTGTCGCTCTG
>CALRVU010000407.1:0-4035 GCA_943371685.1 Bordetella parapertussis
AGTCGGCCGTGGTGGGCGTGAAAGAGGTCAAGATCTTTGGCGCGCGCGACTACGAGGCGGCCCGCTTTGACGTCATGAGCGAGGACCTGCGCCGCGCCACCATGAAGACCGTGCGCGTGCAGGCAGCCAATGTGCCGCTGGTGCAGGTGCTGGCCGCCATGGCCGTGTCGGCGGTGATCTTCTCGGTCACCGCCATGTCGGCCAAGGACATCCTCTCGCCCGGCGAGTTCGTCGGCTTCGTCACCGCCATGTCGATGCTGTTCGAGCCGATCCGTCGGCTGACCAACATCAACGCCACCATCCAGAGCGGACTGGCGGCGGCGCAGGGCATTTTCGAGCTGCTCGACCAGCCGCTGGAGCCCGAGGGCCGCGGCGAGTTGCTCGCGCCGTCCACCCCGGCCCGGCCGGTGGTGTTCGACCGGGTGTCCTTCGCCTATCCAGGCCAGGAGGGCGAGGCCCTGACCGACTTCAGCCTGGTGATCGAGCCGGGCCAGACAGTGGCCCTGGTCGGCGGCTCGGGCAGCGGCAAGTCCACCGTGGCCAATCTGCTGGCCCGCTTCTACAGCCCCACGGCCGGCGAGATCCGCTATGGCGAGCAGGTCATCGAGGCGATCGAGTTGGGCAGTTGGCGCTCGCAGCTGGCGCTGGTCGGCCAGCAGGTGGTGCTGTTTGATGACACCCTGGCTGCCAACATGGCCTATGGCCGGCGCGACATGGCGCCCCAGCGCATCGAGGCCGCGGCCCGCGCCGCCCATGCCTGGGAGTTCATCAGCCGCCTGCCCCAGGGGCTGGACTCGCCCTGCGGCCACAACGGCGTCAACCTGAGCGGCGGCCAGCGCCAGCGCATCGCCATCGCCCGGGCCTTCTTGAAGGACGCGCCGCTGCTGATTCTGGACGAGGCCACCTCGGCCCTGGACAACGAGAGCGAGCGTCAGGTGCAGGATGCCTTGCAGTCCTTGATGAAGGACCGCAGCACCCTGGTGATTGCCCACCGCCTGTCGACGATCGAGCATGCCGACCTGATCGTGGTCATGGAACACGGTCGTGTCATCGAATCCGGCGACCATGCCAGCTTGCTGGCCCGAGGGGGCCTGTACAGCCGCCTCTACCAGGCCCAGTTCAGCGAAGCCGGCTGAGCGGGCGGCGCGGAGGTCGGGCCTCATAGCCTGAGTCAATTGGCTTGATTCGATCAATCAATCCATAACATGGCCCCGGGCGCCTAAGATTCAGTCCATCGATTTCTCACCCAACCAAGCCAACCGCTTAGGAAGACACCATGTCCCTGATCAATACCCAAGTCCAGCCGTTCAAGACCCAAGCCTTCCACAACGGCGCTTTCATCGACGTCTCTGACGAAAGCCTGAAGGGCAAGTGGTCGGTCCTGATCTTCATGCCGGCAGCGTTCACCTTCAACTGCCCGACCGAGATCGAAGACGCCGCTGACAACTACGCCGCCTTCCAGGCCGCTGGTGCCGAGGTCTACATCGTCACCACCGACACCCACTTCTCGCACAAGGTCTGGCACGAAACCTCGCCGGCCGTGGGCAAGGCCAAGTTCCCGCTGGTGGGCGACCCGACCCACACCCTGACCAACGCCTTCGGCGTGCACATCCCTGAAGAAGGCCTGGCCCTGCGCGGCACCTTCGTGATCAACCCGGACGGCATCATCAAGACCGCCGAGATCCACTCGAACGAAATCGCCCGTGACGTGTCGGAAACCCTGCGCAAGCTGAAGGCTGCCCAGTACACCGCCGCCAACCCTGGCCAGGTCTGCCCGGCCAAGTGGAAGGAAGGCGCCAAGACCCTGACCCCGTCGCTGGACCTGGTCGGCAAGATCTGATCGATTCTGATCCGTTCAGACTGGGGGCCGGCTCGCGCTGGCATCCCCAGCGATGGCAAAAAGCCGGCTTTTCAGCCGGCTTTTTTCATGGGCTCCACCCCGGCTCGGTGCGATGCAGTCTTTCATTTGATTTGGCTATCGATTCCATTGCATCAATCAAACCACGCAATGGAGCTGGCGACCTAAGATCACTGCATTGACTCTCCGCACCGCTACTCGCAAGGACACCAACATGCTCGACACCACCACCCAAGCCACCCTCAAAGGCTATCTGGAGCGCCTGCAGCGCCCGATCGAACTCGTGGCTTCGCTGGACGACCGGCCGGCTTCGCAGGAGATGCGTGAGCTGCTGGAAGAGATCGCGCCGCTGAGCCCTTTGCTGAGCGTGCGTTACGACGGTCAGGATGCGCGCCGGCCGTCCTTCAGCATCAGCGCCGTGGGCGCTGACATGGGCGTGCGCTTTGCCGCCATCCCCATGGGCCACGAGTTCACCTCGCTGGTGCTGGCGCTGCTGCAGGCCGGTGGCCATCCGCCCAAGGTCGAGGCCGACGTGATCGAGCAGATCAAGTCCCTGGCCAATGACGATGGCAGCGACTTCGTCTTCGAGACCTACATGTCGCTGACCTGCCACAACTGCCCGGACGTGGTGCAGGCCCTGAACCTGATGGCCATCCTGAACCCGCGCATCAAGCATGTGGCGGTGGACGGCGGCCTGTTCCAGGCCGAGGTGGACGAGCGCCAGATCATGGCCGTGCCCTCGGTCTACCTGAACGGCAAGCCCTTCTACTCGGGCCGCATGGAGATCGGCGAGATCCTGGCCAAGATCGACACCAACTCCGCCGCCCGCGAAGCCGCCAAGCTCAGCACCAAGGCGCCGTATGACGTGCTCATCGTCGGTGGTGGCCCGGCCGGCGCGGCTGCGGCGGTCTACGCCGCCCGCAAGGGCATCCGCACGGGCGTGGTGGCCGAGCGCTTTGGCGGCCAGACCATGGACACCCTGGGCATCGAGAACTACATCTCGGTGCTCGAGACGCAAGGGCCGAAGTTCGCCGCGGCGCTCGAGGCCCATGCCAGCAGCTACGGCGTGGACATCATGAACCTGCAGCGGGTCGAGCAGCTGGTGCCTGCCACCGAGCCGGGCGGCCTGGTCACGGTCAAGCTGGCCAATGGCGCGGCGCTGCAGAGCAAGACCGTGATCCTGAGCACCGGCGCGCGCTGGCGCAATGTCAATGTGCCCGGCGAGGCCGAGTACAAGAACAAGGGCGTGGCCTATTGCCCGCACTGCGACGGCCCGCTGTTCAAGGGCAAGCGCGTGGCGGTCATCGGCGGCGGCAACTCGGGCGTCGAGGCAGCCATCGACCTGGCCGGCGTGGTGGCCCATGTCAGCCTGGTGGAATTTGCCGACCAGCTCAAGGCCGACGCGGTGCTGGTCAACAAGCTCAAGAGCTTGCCCAACGTCACGATCCATGTGAACGCACAGACCACCGAGATCACCGGCGACGGCCAGAAGGTCAATGGCCTGGGCTACAAGGACCGCGCCACCGGCGAGCAGCACAGCGTGCCGCTGGAGGGCGTGTTCGTGCAGATCGGCCTGGTGCCCAACACCGAGTTCCTGAAGGGCACGGTCGAGCTGAGCAAGTACGGCGAGATCCTGATCGACGCCAAGTGCGCCACCAATGTGCCCGGCGTGTTTGCCGCGGGCGACGTGACGACCGTGCCTTACAAGCAGATCATCATCGCCGCCGGCGAGGGCGCCAAGGCCGCACTCAGCGCCTTTGACCACATGATCCGCACGCCGGCGGCGCAAGGCGCCGTGGCCGCCTGAGTCGGCGCGGGCAGGGCGGTATCCTCCGCCCATGAGTGATGCCACCCTGCCCCAGCCGCCATCCCAGCCAGAACCGCCGATCCGCCCTCGCTTCGAGGCGCTCTGCCTGCAGAGCGAGCGGCTCTGGCTGCGCCCCTTGCGCGAGTCCGACGAGGCCGCGCTCTTTGCGATGCATTCGGATCCCGAGGTGATGCGCTACTGGAGCACGCCACCCTGGACCGATCCGCAGCAGGCCCGCGACATGATCGCCTGGGATGCGCAAGGTCTGCCGGCGGGCGATCATCTGCGCCTGGCGCTGGGCCGCCACGGCAGCGATGAGCTGCTTGGCACCTGCAGCCTGTTCAGCCTGCTGCTCCAGTGCCGCCGGGCC
>CALRVU010000408.1:0-4032 GCA_943371685.1 Bordetella parapertussis
CGATTCTTCCTGGACCGACGCCGACGAGATCGGCCACAACGACACGCCGAACGAAACCTTCCACGCCGTGCTCGACGCTCGCCTGTCGCGCCGCAGCATGCTGCTGGGTGGCCTGGGTGGCACGGCTGCCGTTGCATTGGGTGGCCTGGTGCCGACCGAAGCTGAAGCCAAGGTGACCCGCCCCTGGATGGGCTTCAAGCCTGTCGCGAAGAGCGTTGCCGACATGGTGAGCGTGCCCTCGACCTACAGCTTCGGCGTGCTGATCGCCGTGGGCGACCCGCTGCGCGACGCCACGCCGGACTATGCCAACAACGGCACCGACACCGATTTCGAATGGCGCTCGGGCGACCACCACGACGGCATGGAGTACTTCGGCCTGTCTGACGACGGCCTGAGCGCCGACCGCATGGGCAGCAACCGCGCCCTGCTGGCCACCAACCACGAAGCCCTGACCGACCAGTTCCTGCACGTCAACGGCGTGTCGGCACGGCCGCGCCCGGTGAGCGAGTCGCTCAAGGAAATCCCGGCACATGGCATCTCGGTGGTCGAGATCCAGCGCCAGGCAGACGGCAACTTCAAGTACCTGCGCAACTCGGGCTACAACCGCCGCATCACGCCGAACACGCCCGCCGTGATCTCGGGCCCGGCCCGCGGCAACGCCCTGATGAAGACCGTGTACAGCCCGACCGGCACGACCTGCCGCGGCACCATCAACAACTGCGGCACCGGCTACACCCCCTGGGGCACGATGCTTAGCGGCGAAGAAAACTGGGCTGGCTACTTCTTCCGCAACAGCAACGACAACACCGCGCGCGGCAACGACAAGAGCGTCGCCTCCTTCACCCGCTACGGCCGCAATGCCGGCTCCAGCAGCCGCCACGGCTGGGAGACCTCGGGCAGCGACGACCAGTTCCGCCGCTTCGACATCAGCAAGACCGGCACCAGCGCCGACGGCAGCGACGACTATCGCAACGAGATGAACACCTTCGGCTACATGCTGGAAGTGGACCCCTACTCGGCCAACAGCGCACCGGTCAAGCGCACCGGCCTGGGCCGTTTCGCCCACGAGAGCGCTGCCTTTGCTCGCCTGGTGGAAGGCCGCCCTCTGGCGGTCTACATGGGCGACGACTCGCGCAATGAGTACATGTACAAGTTCGTGTCCAACGCCAAGTGGACCGCCGCGGACGCCTACCCGGCCGACCGTCTGGCCACGGGCTCGAAGTACCTGGACAAGGGCAAACTCTACGTCGCCAAGTTCAACGCCGACGGCACCGGTGCCTGGGTTGAGCTGACCATCGCGAACCCGCTGATCGCTGGCTACGCCGGCTACGCCTTTGCTGACCAGGCCGACGTGCTGGTGAACGCCCGTCTGGCCGCCGACGCCGTGGGCGCAACCAAGATGGACCGCCCGGAGTGGTGCGCCACCAACCCGAACACCGGCGAGATCTTCTACACGCTGACCAACAACTCGAACCGCAAGGTCGACGTGACCAGCAGCTCGCAGTCGCAAGTCGATGCCGCCAACCCCCGCTCGTACAGCGACAGCTACAACGGCGGTGCTGCCGGTTCGCCTGGCAACGTCAACGGTCACATCCTTCGCATGAAGGAACGTGACAACTTGCCGGGCGCGCTGACCTTCCGTTGGGACGTCTACCTGTTCGGCGCCGAGGCGGGCTCCGACCTCAGCAAGGTCAACCTGTCTTCGCTGACCGACAACACCGACCTGTCCTCGCCTGACGGCCTGTGGTTCAGCCCGACGACCGGCATCTGCTGGATCCAGACGGACGACGGCGCCTACACCGACAAGACCAACTGCATGATGCTGGCTGCCCTGCCGGGCACGCTGGGTGACGGCTCGGTCAAGACGCTGACCTACACCAAGGCCGATGGCTCGACGCTGACGGTTCAGACCCCCGTGGGCGCCGCACCAATCCCCGAGAAGCTCAAGCGCTTCCTGGTCGGCCCGGTTGATTGCGAGATCACCGGCGTGTGCGAGACCCCTGACGGCAAGACCATGTTCGTCAACATCCAGCACCCGGGCGAGAGCATCTCCCAGGCCAACGTCGTCAATCCGGCCGCTTACACCAGCCACTTCCCCGGCAACATCGGTTACGGTGCTGGCGGCGCCATGGCCCGTCCGCGCTCGGCCACCATCGTCATCCGCAAGAACGACGGCGGCGTGATCGGCAGCTGATCGAACGCAAGGGTGGCCGCAAGCTGCCCCAAGCCATCGAGGGCCGGCGCAAGCCGGCCTTTTTCATTCCGGCGGCCGATCGGGCGCCGCCAGCTGCTACGCTTGGCGCGCATGAAGCTCAGCCCCGCCCTGCCCCTGCTGACCACCGAGCGACTGATCATCACCGCGGGCGATCCGGAGATGGCCGCCGAACTGGCCGACTACCAGCGCCGCAATCTGGCGCATTTCTGCCGCTGGGATCCCTTCGTCCCTCCGGGCTTCTTCGAGGTGGCCACCCAGCGTGAGCGCATCGTCCAGGGCCTCAAGGCCTTTGCCGAAGGCAGTGCCTACCGCTACTGGCTCCAACCCCGCACCCTGCCGGCACGCATCATCGGCTCGGTCAACCTCAGCCAGGTCAGCCGCGGCGTGTTCCACAGTGCGGTGCTGGGCTACGGCCTGGACGAACAACACCTGGGCCAGGGTCTGATGCATGAGGCCCTGCAGGCCGTGGTGGCCGAGGCCTTCTCGCCCCGCATCAACCTGCACCGGCTGCAGGCAGCAGCCCAACCTGCCAACGGCCCCAGCCTGGCCACGCTGACGCGCCTGGGCTTCGAGCCCGAAGGCCTGGCCCGTGACTACCTGTTCATCAACGGTACCTGGCGTGACCACCGGCTGTTTGCACTGCGCAATCCCGACTTCAGGCCGCCATCGGGCTGGGCGGATACTGAGCAGGTGGCTTGAAACTTGCTTTTTGTTGGCGTCCCCGCGCCACAGCCTGCGGAAACCCACTAGACCGGCAATCGCCTTGCGGGCTGGTGGCGGACATAACATCGCTACCGTCGAATCACCCCCATCGACCTCTCTCTGGCCCCTCTTTGACCTCTTCACCGACGGCACAACTGTCTGGAGCGCTCTGCATGACTCTGTTCTCGCCCAAGTCCCTGTCCTCGATTGCCCTGGCTGCGCTCACCGTCTGCGCCGGCACGGCAGGCGCCAAGACCCTGGTCTACTGCTCCGAAGGCTCGCCCGAGAATTTCACGCCGGCCATCAACACCACCGGCACCAGCTTCGATGCAGCGCGCCCGGTCTATGACCGCCTGACCCACTTTGCCCGTGGCAGCACCGCAGTCGAGCCCGGCCTGGCCGAGAGCTGGACGGTGTCGGACGATGCCAAGGTCTTCACCTTCAAGCTGCGCAAGGGCGTCAAGTTCCACAGAGGCGTCAACGGCTTCAAGCCCAGCCGCGACTTCAATGCCGATGACGTGCTCTGGTCGTTCGAGCGCCAGTGGAAGGCCGAACACCCCTATGCCAAGGTGTCGGGCGGCAAGTACGACTACTTTGCCGACATGGGCCTGGCCGACGACCTGGTGTCCGTCGAGAAGCTCGATCCCTACACGGTGCGCCTGACCCTCAAGCGTGCCAATGTGACCATGCTGGCCAGCCTGGCGATGGACTTTGCCGCCATGCACTCGGCCGAGTACGCCGACTACCTGCTGAAGCAGAACAAGAAGGAGCAGTTCGACCAGGCGCCGGTGGGCACCGGGCCGTTCTCCTTCGTGGTCTATCAAAAGGACGCGGTCATCCGCTACAAGGCCAATCCCGCCTACTGGGGCGAGAAGGCCCTGGTCGATGACCTGGTCTATGCCATCAGCACCGATGCCACGGCCCGCTATTCCAAGCTCAAGGCCGGCGAGTGCCACATCAGCAGCTACCCGCGCCCGGCCGATCTGCCGGCGATGCAGAAGGACCCGACACTCAAGGTCATCAGCCAGCCCGGCCTGAACATCGCCTACTGGGCTTTCAATGTGCAGAAGCCGCCGCTGGACAAAAAGGAAGTCCGCCAGGCCCTGACCATGGCC
>CALRVU010000409.1:0-4031 GCA_943371685.1 Bordetella parapertussis
GATCACGCCGTCCTTGAGCACGCAGATGCGCTCGCCCATGGTCATGGCCTCGACCTGGTCATGGGTGACATAGACGACGGTGGCGGGCTGGCCACTCTCGCGCAGGGTGCGGTGCAGATCGGTCAGGCGCACCCGCATGCTGGCGCGCAGCTTGGCGTCGAGGTTGGACAAGGGTTCGTCGAACAGGAACACCTCGGGCTTCTTGACGATGGCCCGGCCCACGGCCACGCGCTGGGCCTGGCCGCCGCTGAGCTGCTTGGGGTAGCGGTCCAGCAGGTGCTCCATCTCCAGCAGGCGGGCGGCGTGGCGCACGCGCTGGTCCACCTCGGCCTTGGGTGTGCCGGCCAGGCGCAGACCGAAGGCCAGGTTCTCGTAGACCTTCATGTGCGGATAGAGCGCGTAGTTCTGGAACACCATGGCGATGCCGCGCTCCTTGGGCGCCAGGCCATTGACCAGGCGCTCGCCGATGCGCAGCTCGCCGCCGGTGATGCTTTCCAGCCCGGCGATCATGCGCAGCAGCGTGCTCTTGGCGCAGCCGCTGGGCCCGACGAAGACCATGAACTCGCCGTCGCGGATGTCCAGGTCCACGCCGTGCACGGCCTTGAAGCCGTTGGGGTAGGTTTTCTCGATCTTTTGGAGGCTGAGTTGTGCCATTGCTGTTGTCTCTGATCAGCCTTTGATGCCGGAGGAGGCCGCACCTTCGATGAAGTGCTTCTGGGCCATGAAGAACACCGCCACGCTGGGAATGAGGGCCACCACGCTGATGGCGATGACATTGGCCCAGTCGACTTCCTCGGTGGCGCCGATGCTCATCTTCAGCGCCAGCGAGACGGGGTAGTTCTCGACGCTGGAGAGGTAGATCAGCGGGCCCATGAAGTCGTTCATGGTCCAGATGAACTGGAACACCACGACCGAGATCAGCGCCGGCTTGAGCAGCGGCACGATGATGTGCCAGAGCAGCTGCAGGGCGTTGCAGCCGTCGATCATGGCGGCTTCTTCCATGTCGCGCGGAATGCCGCGCAGGAACTGCACCAGCATGAAGACGAAGAAGGTGTCCGTGGCAAAGGCGCTGGGCAGGATCAGCGGCAGGTAGGTGTCGAGCCAGCCCAGCTCGCGGAACATCAGGTACTGCGGCAGCCGCAGCACGATCAGCGGCAGCATCATCGTGCCCACCATCACGCTGAACAGGAACTTCTTGGCGAAGAACTCGAAGCGGGCAAAGGCATAGGCCACCAGCACGCAGCTGATCACCGTGACGATGATCCGCGGCACGACGATGGCGAAGCTGTTCAGGAAGTAGGTGGCGAAGGTGTATTCGGTGCTGGTCTTCCAGCCCTTGACGTAGGCGTCCAGGCTGAAGCGACTGGGCCAGAAGCCGGCTTCGGTGAAGATCTCGGCATTGCTCTTGAACGAGGCGCCGATCAGCCACAGCAGCGGATAGAGCATGACCACCGCCACGCAGAGCAGGGCGGTGAAGCGGATCAGGCGGGCGCCGCGATCGGGATGGGCGTGGCTGCTGTTCATCGGCCCGAGTCCTTCTCACCCGAATAGAACACCCAGTAGCGGCTGCTCCAGAACGACAGGCCGCTGAGGGCCGCCACCAGGGCGAACAGCACCCAGCTCAGGGCCGCGCCATAGCCCAGGTTGAAGAAGCGGAAGCTCTGGTCGTAGATGTAGAGCGCCAGCACATAGGTGCTGCTCAGCGGCCCGCCCTCGGTGATGGCGTAGGGACCGTTGAACTCCTGGAAAGCCTGCACCATCTGCATGATCATGTTGAAGAAGATCACCGGAGTGATCAGGGGCACGGTGATGCGCCAGAACTGCTGCCACTTGTTGGCGCCGTCGATCTCGGCGGCCTCGTAGAGCGACGGCGAGACGTTCTGCAGTGCCGCCAGAAAGATCACCATGGCGCTGCCGAACTGCCAGGTGAACAGCAGCACGATGGTCCACATCGACCAGTGTTCGTCGGCCAGCCAGGCCACCGGCTCCAGCCCGAGCTTGACCAGCAGCAGGTTGACCAGGCCGTACTTGGCGAAGATGAAGCGCCACAGCACGGCCGTGGCGATGCTGCCGCCCAGGATCGACGGCAGGTAGAAGGCCGAGCGGAAGAAGTTGATGCCGCGCAGCTTGAAGTTCAGCACATGGGCGATGAACAGCGCAAAGCCCACCCGCAAGGGCACGGCCAGCAGGGCGAACCAGAGCGTCACACCGAGCGACTTGTAGAACAGCGGATCCGCGCCAAACAGCTCGCGGTAGTTCTGCAGGCCGGCGTACTCCGGCGGATCGATCAGGTCGTATTGCGTGAAGCTGAGTGCGAAGCTGGCCACGAACGGGAACAGCTTGAAGCCCAGAATGCCCAGGACAAAGGGCAGAACGAACAGAAATCCGAGCTTCCGGTTCTCGTACATGGCGGGCCTCGCGTCGGTGCCGTCAGCGGGCCAGCCAGCCGCCGTCCACGGCCACGGTGTAGCCGTTGACGTAGTTGCTGGCTTGCGAGGCCAGGAACACCACCGGCCCGGCCAGATCGTCGGGCACGCCCCAGCGGCCGGCCGGGATGCGCTCCAGGATCGAGGCACTGCGACCCTCGTCGGCGCGCAGTGCGGCGGTGTTGTTGGTGGCCATGTAGCCCGGCGCGATGGCGTTCACATTGATGCCGTGCGAGGCCCATTCATTGGCCATCAGCCGGGTCAGGCCCATCACCCCGCTCTTGCTGGCGGTGTAGGACGGCACGCGCACGCCGCCCTGGAAGGATAGCATCGAGGCGACGTTGATGATCTTGCCGCCGCTGCCTTGGGCCATGTACTGGCGGGCCACGGCTTGGGCAAAGAAGAACACCGACTTGAGGTTCAGGTCGATCACGTCGTCCCAGTCCTTCTCGCTGAACTTCACGGCATCCTCGCGGCGGATGATGCCGGCGTTGTTGACCAGGATGTCGACGCTGCCGGTGAGCTGCTTGGCCTGCGTGAGCAGGCCGTCGATGCAGCTGATGTCCGACAGATTGGCACGCAGGTCCAGGAAGCGCCGGCCCAGGGCCTCGATCTGGGTCTGGGTTTCGGTCGGGGCACTGACGTTGACGCCGACGATGTCCGCGCCGGCCTGGGCCAGCGCGCGGGCCATGCCCTGGCCCAGGCCGGTGTCGCAGCCGGTGACGATGGCGACTTTGCCGGCGAGCTGGAAGTTTTGAAGCACGGTCATGGGGATGTCCTCAGCGCAGGGTGGTCATGGCCACGTGGTCCATGTCGGGGAAAACCTGGTTCTCGCCCACCATGCCCCAGATGAAGGTGTAGGCCTGGGTGCCGACGCCGCTGTGCAGGCTCCAGCTCGGGCTGATCACGGCCTGTTCATTGCGCACCACCAGGTGGCGGGTCTCGGTGGGCTCGCCCATCATGTGGAAGACCACGCCGTCGGCAGGCATGTCGAAGTAGAAATACACCTCCATGCGCCGGTCGTGGGTGTGGCAGGGCATGGTGTTCCACAGGCTGCCCGGCTCCAGCTGGGTCATGCCCATCAGCAGCTGGCAGGTCGGCAGCACGCTGGGCACGATGAACTTGTGGATGGTCCGGCGGTTGCTGGTCTTGGGGTCGCCCAGGGTCTCGGGGCTGGCTTCGGCCAGGGTGATCTTCTTGTGCGGATAGTGGGTGTGGGCCGGCGCGCAGTTGAAGTACAGCTTGGCCGGCAGGCTGGCATCCACGCTGCGGAACTCGACCTCGCGGGCGCCCTGCCCGATGTAGAGCGCTTCGCGGGGGCCGATCTCGAAGGTCTGCGCGTCCACCGTCACCACCGCGGCACCGCCGATGTTGATCAGGCCCAGTTCACGGCGCTGCAGGAAGAAGTCGGTGCCGGTGTGCTTGCCGAGCTCGGGCGCAAAGCGGACCGGCTGCGTCACCGGATGGATGCCGCCGACGATGATGCGGTCGATCTGGCTGTAGGTCAGCGTGGCCTGCTCGGGGACGAACAGGTCCTCCACCAGAAAGTGGCGGCGCAGGCCGGTGGTGTCCAGCGTGCGGGCATGTTCGCTGTGCACGGGTTGA
>CALRVU010000410.1:0-4028 GCA_943371685.1 Bordetella parapertussis
CAGGACATGCGCCTTTACTGGCTGGACCACGCCCCCAAGCCACCGCCGCGTCGCGTGGGCGAGTTGCCCGGCCGCAATGACGCCTGCCCCTGCGGCAGCGGCAAGAAGTTCAAGAAGTGCCACGGCGCGCAGATGCAATGAAGGCCGGCCACAAGGCAGGGAACTGAGTCATGAGCGCACGGCTGGAACTGGACGGCAAGCACATCGTGCTGGGCCTGTCAGGCGGGATCGCCTGCTACAAGTCGGCTGAACTGACGCGCTTGCTGGTCAAGGCCGGTGCCACGGTGCAGGTGGTCATGACGGAGGCAGCCGAAGCCTTCATCACGCCGGTGACGATGCAGGCTTTGTCAGGCCGGCCGGTGTGGACCAGCCAGTGGGATGCCCGGGCGCCCAACAACATGGCGCACATCAATCTCTCGCGCGAGGCCGATGCCATCCTGATCGCCCCGGCCAGTGCGGACTTCATCGCCCGGCTGGTGCAGGGCCGGGCCGATGAGTTGCTGTCCTTAATGTGTCTGGCCCGGCCGGCAGCCCGCGTGCCCTTGCTGGTGGCGCCGGCCATGAACCGGGAGATGTGGGAGCACCCCGCGACCCAGCGCAATGTGGCGCAGTTGCAGGCCGATGGCGCGGTTTTGCTTGGTCCGGGAGCGGGTGAGCAGGCCTGCGGCGAGACCGGCGACGGTCGCATGCTGGAGCCGGCCGATCTGTGCGAGGCGCTGATCGCGCAGTTCCAGCTGCGGTGTCTGGCGGGCAAGCGGGTGCTGATCACGGCGGGCCCGACCTTCGAGGCCATCGATCCGGTGCGCGGCATCACCAATCATTCCAGCGGCAAGATGGGCTTTGCGATTGCCCGTGCAGCGCAGCAGGCGGGCGCCGAGGTGACCCTGGTGGCCGGCCCGGTGCATCTCGAGACGCCAGCCCATGTCCGGCGCATTGATGTGCAGAGCGCCCAGCAGATGCACGATGCGGTACTGCCATTGGCAGCGGCCCATGATGTGTTCGTGGCCACTGCCGCCGTGGCCGACTGGCGGCCGGCGAAGGTGAACGAGCAGAAGATCAAGAAAGACGGCAGCGGCCAGCCGCCCCGGCTCGAGATGACCGAGAACCCGGACATTCTGGCGGCCGTGGCGCGCATGGCGGGTGGTCCGTTCTGCGTGGGCTTTGCGGCCGAGAGCCACGACCTGCTGGCCCATGCCCAGGCCAAGCGCCTGCGCAAGGGCATTCCGCTGATCGTCGGCAACCTCGGGCCAGCCACCTTCGGTCGTGATGACAACGCCTTGATGTTGATCGACGAGGCAGGTGTGCGCGAGCTGCCTCACGCCGACAAGCACAGCCTGGCGCGTGAGCTGGTGCGAGACATCGCCGCGCGGCTGGGCTGACCACCTTCCCATTGAATCCTGGAAACGAGCGCCTGATGACGACCGTCGACATCAAAGTTCTGGACGCCCGCATGGCGGACCACTGGCCCGCCTATGCCACGCCAGGCAGCGCGGGTCTTGACCTGCGTGCCTGTCTGGATGCGCCGCTGCGGCTGGAGCCGGGCCAGACCACCCTCATTCCGACCGGTCTGGCCATCCACCTGGCAGATCCGGCCTTGGCGGCGGTGATCCTGCCGCGTTCGGGCTTGGGCCACAAGCACGGCGTGGTGCTGGGCAACCTGGTCGGTCTGATCGACAGCGACTACCAGGGTCAGCTGATGGTGTCCTGCTGGAACCGGGGCAGCACGGCCTACACCATCGAGCCGCTGGAGCGCATTGCCCAGATGGTGATCGTGCCGGTGGTGCAAGTGGCTTTCCGGGCCGTGGAAAGCTTCGAGACCAGCGACCGCGGTGCGGCGGGCTTTGGTTCCACCGGCGTCCGCTGACGCTGCCGCAGCGGCAGGCGCCGCGCGGCCCGCGCTCAGTGCAGCGGCGTGTTGGCCGGTGCGCCGCTGAGCAAGGCCAGCGGGGATTCACCCACGCTTCCGGCTGCCACTTCTTCGGTGCTGGCGCTGCGCACATCCATCACCTTGAGCTGGATGCGGAGTGCCAGGCCGGCGAGCGGGTGGTTGGCATCGAGCACCACATGGGCCGGGTAGACCTCGGTCACGGTGTAGATCAGGTCATCCGGCATGTCGGGGGTGCTGGCACCCTCGGGCAAACCTTCGAACTGCATGCCGGGCTCGACGCCCTCGGGGAACAGCTCACGGCCCTCGTAGCAGAGCAGTTCGGCGTCATAGTCGCCAAAAGCATGCTCGGGCTCCAGATGCAGATGGGCCTCGAAGCCGGTGGTCTGGCCGGCCAGCGCCTCCTCGACCTTGGGCAGCAGGTCGTCGCCGCCATAGAAGAATTCAACCGGGTCGGTCAGCTCGTCGATCAACTGGCCTTGGGCGTCCGATAGCGCCCAGGTCAGGGTCACGACACACGGGGAAGTGATGTCCATCAGGCAATTTTCGCACAGGCCCATGGACAATCCTCCCCATGACCATTGATCCAACGCTCGCCATTCCCCTGCTCGGGGGCCTGTCACCGGCTGCTTTCATGCGCCGTCATTGGCAGAAGAAGCCCTGCCTCATCCGGCAGGCCATTCCCGGTGTCAAGCCGCCCTTGAGCCGCACCGAGTTGTTCGCGCTGGCCGAGCGCGATGACGTGGAAACCCGGTTGATGTTGCAACGGCAGGGCGCCTGGGAGTTGCGCCATGGCCCGTTCACCCGGCGCCAGATCCCGGCGCTGAACCAGCCTGGCTGGACGCTGCTGATCCAGGGGCTGGACCTGCAGGTTCCCGCCGCGCACGCTTTGCTGCAGCAGTTCCGTTTCGTGCCGGAGGCCCGGCTCGATGACCTGATGATCAGCTACGCCAGTGATGGCGGTGGCGTGGGCGCCCACCTCGACTCCTATGACGTGTTCCTGCTGCAAGTCAGTGGCCGGCGGCGCTGGCGGGTCGGGCCCGTCAAGGACGCGACCCTGGTGCCCGACATGCCGGTCAAGCTGCTCGCCAATTTCGAGCCGACCGAAGAGTGGGTGCTGGAGCCGGGTGACATGCTTTATCTCCCGCCACGCTGGGGCCATGATGGGATCGCGGAAGGCCCTGATTGCATGACCTGCTCGATCGGCTTTCGCACGCCCACGACCACCGAAATGGCCCGCGAGGTTCTGCAGCGGATGATTGATGCCTTAGAGGCACCCGAGAAAGAGCCGCATTACCGCGATCCCGCCCAGACCGCGACGGCCACACCTGGCCTGATTCCCGAGGCATTGCAGACCTTCACGCAGAAGGCCGTGATTGCTGCGCTCAATGACAGCCGCAGCCTGGCCTGTGCCTTGGGCGAGACGCTGACCGAGCCCAAGGCCATCGTCTGGTTCGAAGGCGGTGAGGCTCTGGCGCCTGGCCAGGGGCTGCGGCTCGATATGCGCTCAAAGATGATGTACGACGCCGATCATGTGTTCATCAACGGCGAATCGTTCCGGGCAGCCGGGCGCGATGCCCGCCTGATGCGGCAGCTGGCTGACCAGCGTGCGTTATCGGCCCAAGAGTGCGCCGGATTGAGCCCTGGCGCCCGAGAACTCGTGGAGGAGTGGGCGTTGAGTGGCTGGATGCATGGGGTTTGACGTCTGCTGACGACTGTTTTGCGTTTTTCTAGGGTTGCGACACGATTTTGTTTCTAGGTAGCTTCCCTGAACCCCTCTATAATGTCAGGTTAGGTACAGGAAGATGTAGGCAGGGGTGCTCACGCAACCTTGAGACGCTCCTGGTCCTTCGAAAGAAGGAGGCTCGCTCGAAAAGCGGGCTTCCAGAATGACCGGTATTTTTTTGTTCGACCCACTAGATTTCTGAGGATATTCATGAACAAGTCGCTCCTGCTGGCTTCCCTGATCGCTGCTGCTGCTCTGACCGCTTGCGGCAAGAAGGAAGAAGCTCCTGTCGCCATGCCCGCCGCTGTGGCCTCTGAAGTGGCTGTTGCCGCTTCGGGCGTTGCTGCTGCTGCTTCGGAAGTGGCTGCTGCCGCTTCGGGCGTTGCTGCTGCCGCTTCGGAAGCTGCTTCCAAGTAA
>CALRVU010000411.1:0-4019 GCA_943371685.1 Bordetella parapertussis
CGACCAATTCAAAGTTGGCCGATGGCTGCAGGCTGAGTCGCACAGGAGCGTCAGCCGGCGCGCTGGCGACATTGTTGGCCACCCCGACGGACACCTCGAACTGATCGCCCGGTGCGACCATCAGGGGCAGATTGGGCGACAGCACGAAATCCCCACGAACGGTCGCCCGGGCTTGCGCCACACCCATCGCACCGTCGTTCACGGCGACCGCCATGACCCGCATCGAGCCGTTGAAATGGCTGGGCACGACGTAGCTGAACTCCTTCTCACCGTTGATGTCGACGATGCCCGACCAATACACGGCCGGTGCCTCGCCCTTGCGCTTGAAGGGATTGAGTCGCCGCGCATTGGCGCTGCCGTCGTCACCACCTGGCGCAGCGGAAGACATCAGCCGCTTGAACTCAGGCAGGATCAGGTCCAGGATCTGGGTGCTCCGCACCTCCAGCGCGCGCTTCTGGAAAAAATGGCCCAGCGGATCGGCGTTGCGGTACCGAGCCACCTGCAAGATGCCTTCATCCACGGCAAAGACCACCGCCCGTGTGGCTTGTTCGGCGCGCAGCTTGATCTTCAGCGTCTGGCCCGGCTTGCTCAACTCGGGCACTGTCAGATTGAGGGCATTGCTTCTTTGCGCCAGGCTGGTGGCGAACGGTGCCACGCCATAGCTCAAGGGACTCATGTAGATCTCGTCCGAGCCGGGATCGCGCACAAACTGGACACTCACATAGCCGTTGCCCTCAAAGTCCTTGGGCAGCTTGATCTTCTGCACGGTCGACGTGGTGCTGGTCTTGAACCATTGCTGCGCAAACACCTTGTCGCGCTCAATGGTGATCAAGCCCGCGCCGACATAAGGCGCACGGATGCTGACCTCGATGTCTTCGCCCGGCGCATAGTCCTTCTTGTTCAGTGTCAGTTGCAACTCGGCATTTCGCTCCAGGGAGCGGCTCACATTGCCTAGACCCGCCACGCTGTAGTCCAGACGGTTCAGGGCCTGCCCGGAGGCATCTCTGACCACATAGCTGAAGTTGCCGGCCTGGTGGGTATCGAGGGCCAGCGCATGGCCTGCCGCAGCCACTGCCAGCGGTGCTACACGGATGACCTTCTCCTTGTTGCGCGACTCATAGCGGTAGGTCTCATTGGGCTGGCGCATCAGCACCGAAACCACCGAGCGTTCGACCCACTGCAAGGTCAATCCGGATGCGGCCGTTCGCTTGGCCGACGGGTCAATGGCAATCAGGTGGCTGCTGCGCTGGCTGCCGCGGGAGACATGGCCCAGGTCGCCGTCGTGCTTGAAACCCAGCAGGAAGGGCTGCTCCGAGACCAGGGCATTGACCTCTGCCGCCACGCTGCGTCCGCCCTCGGGCTCATACACCTTGGCCAGCAGGCTCAGACGGTAAGTGGCCTTGGCAAACCGCTCCAGCCGCAAGTCAAACTCGCTGTCGCCCTTGACGTCGGTCTGTCCGGCGGGCAAGTCATCGGTGATGCCCTCCTTGGCGCGCTGCGGATCGTAGAACTGGTAGTCGGGGAAATTGCGAAACATCGGCCAGGCGGGCTGCAGGCTCATGCTGGCCTCCACGCGCCGGTTCTCGGCGGGCGTGCCGAACAGGTTCTGGGCGTTGATGCGGCCCTTGAGTTCCTTGGGATGGACCCACCCGTCGGCGGCCGGCCCCGACAACTGTGCCGTGACCCTCATCGTGTCGGGCAGGAACTCCTGCACCTTCACCGTCGTCGAGCCGATCTGCCGGTCGGTGCGGCCGTCCCGGATGATGTTCAGATTGATCGTGTAGTTGCCCGTGGGCGATGTTTCCAGCGTCTGATGGCTGAGCTCCGCAAATCCCCCGGCCGGCAGTCGCAAGCGCTCCCGCTTGACGGTCAGGCCCCGCGCATCGAGCACTTCGATCTCCAGGGGCACGCCCGCCAGAGGCTTGCTCCAATCCGAGGCCTTGACGATCACCCCCACCCGCAGCATCTCACCCGGACGGTAGATGCCCCGGTCTGAGAACAGGTAGGCGCTGAGCTGGTCCTGGCTCCGCGCATTGGGCACTCCGCCCACATCGAACCGTGAATAGTCCAGCTGGCGGTCCGCCCGATTCAGCGGCATGAAGCTCAAGTCACCGGCCTTGCGAGCCACCACCATCAGGGGCGCACGCTCGCGCGTCAGACCCTCGACCCGCTCGAAGTGGGCGCGGCCGGCGGCATCGGTCAACTGACTGAACAGCATCGTGCCGTTCTTGGCCATGATCTCGACGGTCACGCCTGGCAGGGGCAGCCCGCTGAAGATGGACTGCACGAAGACATCGCGCGATCCGTCGGCACTCTGCTTGACGAGCAGCCCGAGGTCGGTCACCAGCAAGAGCCGGCTCTCGGTCAAGTCCTCCGGGTTGCTGCCGTCCTGAGGCTCGCCACCCAGCTCAGCCTCCTGATCCTCATCGTCCTTCCGTTCGCTCCGACCTGACAGTCCGTCCTTGGGGTTCTCCTTCTGCGGATCATGCCCACGGACCTTGAGCAGAAAGACACCACGTCGTTCTTCGCCCGACTTGGCCAGGTATTCGGACAGGTCGATGGCTTCGTAGTGCGGCTTGCCACGCTGCAGCCCGGGCAGGCGCACCGTGCGTTCAAATCGGTCCGTCATGTTGTCCGGCCCGAAGCTGCCATAGAAGGACGGGTCCGAAAAGCCGCCCTGCGACTGGGACACCAGATGCTGCAACTGGCCGGGTTGCAAGCGGCCGAGTTCGATCTTCAAGCCCGGCAGATCTCGAACCAGCACCGCCACTTTCTTCTCGCCGCTCAGAGGAAGCAATGCCCCCTGGCTGAGGATGCGGAGCTCAGGCGGGTACGGCGGGACCTGGACCAGCGCCTGCGCACGCTCACGCATCATGTAGCCGCCAAAGCTGCGGGTCTTCTCGTCCAACTGCACATAGAGCTTGCGTCGCACATCCGCGCGGAACCTGAACGAATGCACTTCGGCATGCTCGCGCTCGGCAGCCACCGGCTGCAGCGCCAGTTTCTCGGACTGTTTCAGGACCGCATCCGTCACCTCGGCGGGATCGGGCCAGGCATAAGGGCCCAAAGCCTGTTCGTCCTTCTTGGCGCCCGGTCGATGCAGCGGCAGGACCCAGGCCTTGATGTTCTTGGCCATCTCGCGCTCATGCACCGGCTGGGACACCGGCACCACCAGCACCTGCTCAGGCTCATACTGTTCATTGGTCACCACGGTGGCCGTGATGTCGCCCAAGTCCAGGCTGTAGAGGCCCGGCACGGCGACGGTGTCGTCGACGGCCGCTGCCGTGGCAGGCCCCCCGGCCTGCGCCATCACGCCCGCCTCCACACTCAGCTTGATCGTGCTGGCCTCGTTGGGGATGGCGAGCGTGGCCGAGTGCACAAACGCCGTCAGCTTGAGCTTGTCATAAGTGATGGTGAAGGGCGTCGTCTGCCGGCCCACACCCAATACGCCTTCAGACTGCCCGGCCAGTTGCAGGGCAATCCGCTTCTCCAGCGCCAGGGCATTCACCGGATGGCTGAATGCCAGTTCGAAGACCGCATTCTTGAGACCCGGCTTGACGGGATCCTGATAGAACTCACCCTTGCGAATCTGCACCGCGAACGGCGCGCTGGCATAGCTGAAGGCGTAGCTGGCCAGACGCACATGCGGGGCCACGGCACTGCGGTCGAGCTCCACCTTGAATTCGCCGCCCACCGGCCAGTCCTGCTTGGGTGTGAACTCCAGTCGATCGTCCGCCACCCAGCGCCACTGCCCGTCCAGGGCAGGGGTTGCGGCGATGCCTGCCTGCACCTCCTTGCCCACCAGGGCCAGTGGCGCCACCGACCTGGAGAACTTCACCACCAGCGGTTGCACGGCGCCGCTGTTGGCCACATCGGTGAGCGCGGGATTGATCCGCTCGAACGTCACTTCGACCGGCTTGGGTCGAGCCTGCCACCAAGCATTGCCGAAGTAGGCGCCGACCGCGGTGATCGTCACGCCCCCCAGGCAAGCAACGGTGCGCCTGGGATGCACCCGAGCC
>CALRVU010000412.1:0-4018 GCA_943371685.1 Bordetella parapertussis
GGATGGCACCGGCAATGTGTCAGCCGCCAGCGCCGGCCTGACCGCCCGCACGGCCACCGACACCACCGCACCCAGCGCACCGGGCGGCCTGAGCGGCAGCGCCAGCGGCACCACGATCAACCTGAGCTGGACGGCCTCCAGCGACAACGTGGGCGTGACCGGCTACGAGGTGCTGCGCACCGGCGGCAGCCAGGGCAACAAGACGGTGAGCACCACCGGCCTGGGGCTGTCCGACACCGGCCTCTCGGCCCTGACCAGCTACACCTACACGGTGAAGGCCATGGACGCTGCCGGCAACCGCTCGACCGGCAGCAGCGTGACGGTGCAGACCGGTGACGTGAGCACGCCCACCGCCGGCACCCCGCTGGGCACCGACATGCGCGAGGACTCGATCTACTTCGTCATGACCGCGCGCTTCTATGACGGCGACAGCAGCAACAACCGCGGCGGCGCGGCCCATGTCACCTCGGGCAATGCGGCCAACAACGACCCGATGTTCCGAGGCGACTTCAAGGGCCTGATCCAGAAACTCGACTACATCAAGTCGCTGGGCTTCTCGGCGATCTGGATCACGCCGGTGGTGCTCAACCGCTCGGACTACGACTACCACGGCTACCACGGCTGGGACTTCTACCGGATCGATCCGCGCCTGGAGTCGGCCGGCGCCACCTACCAGGACCTGATCAACACGGCCCATGCCAAAGGCATCAAGATCATCCAGGACGTGGTCTACAACCACTCCAGCCGCTGGGGCGCCAAGGGCCTGTTCACGCCCAAGGTGTTCGGCGTGCGGGACACCCAGTGGAGCTGGTACTACGACCAGCCCAACCCGGCCTTCAACTACGACGGCCTGAGCATCGAACCCACCTCGGGCAAGAGCTACTACAACGGCGACATCTGGTCGACGCCGGAGCCGGCCGGCAACACCTGCCGCAACTGGGGCGTGCCCACGGGCAGCTTCAGCAAGGAAGGCTACAAGATCTACAACTGCCAATGGCCGAATCCGACCTCGGGCATGTTCGCGGCCAACTACTACCACCAGTGCTGGATCGGCAACTGGGAGGGCGAGGACTCGCGCAGCTGCTGGATCCATGAGGACCTGGCCGACTTCAACACCGAGTCCGCACCGGTGCAGGCCTTCTTGAAAGATGTGCACAACCGCTTCATCGACATGGGCGTGGACGGCTTCCGGGTCGACACGGCCGTGCACATCCCGCGGGTGATGTGGAACCGCCATTTCCTGCCCGAGGCGCATGCCCATGCCCAGGCCAAGTTCGGCGCCAAGGGCAAGCACTTCTACATGGTGGGTGAGGTGGGTGCCTTCGTGAACGACAAATGGAACCGCGGCTCGCCCAACCACTCGGCCCAGTTCTTCACCTGGAAGGAGCGCGCCACCTACAGCGCCAACGACAGCCAGGCCTCGCTCGAACAGTACAACTTCGAGCAGGCCCAGGGCACGGGCAATCAACCGACCTCGGCCAATGCCTTCCTGAACGGCAACAACTACCGCACGCCCGATCGCAGCCAGTTCTCGGGGCTGAACGTGATCGACATGCGGATGCACATGAACTTCGGCGATGCCAACAACGCCTACTGGAACGGCAAGGACTCGGACGACAGCTACAACGACGCGACCTACAACATGGTCTATGTCGACAGCCATGACTACGGCCCGAACAAGTCGAGCAGCCGCTACACCGGCGGCACGGCGGCCTGGGCCGAGAACATGAGCCTGATGTGGACCTTCCGCGGCATTCCCACGCTGTTCTATGGCTCGGAAGTCGAGTTCCAGGCCGGCAAGCCGATCGACTGTGGCCCGACCTGCCCGCTGGCCACCACCGGCCGGGCCTACTTCGGCGACAAGCTCGAGGGCTCGGTGACGGCCGCTGACTTCGGTGTGGTGGGCAGCGCCAGCGGCGCCGTGGCCACCACCCTGAGCCAACCGCTGGTCAAGCATGTGCAGCGCCTGAACCAGATCCGCCGCAAGGTGCCGGCACTGCAGAAGGGCCAGTACTCGACCGAAGGTGTGTCCGGCAACATGGCCTACAAGCGGCGCTATACCGACAGTGCCACTGGCGTTGACAGCTTCGTGCTGGTGACGGTGTCCAGCAGCGCCACCTTCAACGGCATCCCCAACGGCACTTACCGCGATGCCATCACCGGTGACGTGAAGACGGTGACGGGCGGCGTGCTCACGGCAGCCGTCGGTGGTCAGGGCAACGCCCGGATCTATGTGCTGGACATGCCGGGCAAGCCGGCACCCGGCAAGATCGGTGTGGACGGACCGTTCCTGAAGCCGTAACGGCGTGAGCGACGTCGCGTCGCTCCGACCTTACCGGGCCGCGCTCCCTGCTGACAGGGACGCGGCCCGGATTCGTTTCAGCGACGCAGTTCCAGGCTCAGGCTGAGGCCATCATCGGCCACCGCCAGCTGGCGCACTCGCAAGGCCGGGCCGGCCCCCACGGCGCTGAGCCAGACCTGGTAGGCGCCTTCGAGGAAGGCGCCGCTCCAGGCCAGCTCGGGATCGTTGAAAGCCACGGCCAGCGGCGCGCAGAAGTGGCGCATGCGCAGGCTGTCCTCGGCCTCCTCCAGCATCACCCAGCCCCAGTTGGCGTCCACCCAGACCTTGCTGATGGCCAGCTCCAGCTCATCCAGATTGCGGCAGGCCGGCAGGCTGTGCTCTGCCGCGAACTGCTCGCCGGCGGCATGCATCAGTGCGCGCACCTCGGCCAGGCCCAGCCGGGCCAGCAGCACCGGCGCCAGGGCCGCCAGAAAGCCGCGCCATTGCCCGGCGACTTGCTTTTCGGCCAGGTATTCAAGCAGTGAGTTGTTCATGAAAAGTCAGGCAATGAGGGAACAGGAACGAGGGTTGCGCGCGGCGATGCCCGCTCAACGCACGGTGGAAGGGAAGCCGCGCAACAAGGGCGCGGGGGCGGTGTCAACGCCCGACCAGGCATAGCGCAGGCTGACGCCGCCCGAGAACTGCTGATAGTCGCGGGCATTGTCAAAACCCAGGGCGCCGATCAGCTGCAGGCGCGGCGAGAGCTGGTAGGCGATGCGGCCATGCAGCTCGTAAGACAGACCCAGCTTGGACTGGCCGGCATAGACCGCCGTGGGCGAGACATCGGTCAGGCCCAGCTGCACCGCCCGGGTGGCCGCGCGCACGGCAGCGGCCTGGCGCACGGCATCGTCCGGAAAGTAGTCGGCCGAGCTCTCCTTGAAGGCCTGCAGGCCGATGGCGCCGCCGAGCTCGTAGCGGGTCTTGCCCTGGCTCAGACGCCACTCCACCGGCACGGCCAGCGAGGCGAACGACTGCGGGCTGAAATAGCCGCCGTGGCCGAAGGTGAAGAAACGCAGGTTCTTCTCGTAGCCCAGCACGGTCAGGCGCACACCGGCGATCAGCTGCTCGGACTGGGTGCCGATCAGCCGGTAGTTGAGGCCGCCGCCCAGCTCGAACTTCTGGTTGTCGGCCACCTCATGACCGCTGATCCGGTCGA
Source organism: Bordetella parapertussis (assembly GCA_943371685.1). GTDB lineage: Bacteria > Pseudomonadota > Gammaproteobacteria > Burkholderiales > Burkholderiaceae_C > Ideonella > Ideonella parapertussis_A. The sequence goes on from CALRVU010000412.1 coordinate 3,498, forward strand.
AGGCCGCCCAGCCATAGACCTCGTAAGCGCCCTCGTCGGCCGCCAGGTCCATGCGCAGGCCGGTGGCCATCATGCCGCCCCAGGCCTGGCTGGTGCGCACATCGCGGGCGCCGGCCATGGTCAGCACGCTGTCGTCCATCTGCCGGCGGCTGATCTGTGCCGTCAGCCGCGCGCCACCATCGCCCAGCGTGCCGCGCCAACTGGCGCTGCCCACCACGTCCTCGTAGCGAAAGCCCAAGGGGGTGGTGCCCAGGCGCAGGTCCAGGCCGTCCACGGTGTAGCCCAGGGCCAGGGCCACGCCCTGGTCGCCTTGCGAGCCCGGCGTGCCCGAGTTGCCCAGGCTGACCGCCGGGCCACCGCCAAAGCGGCTCAAGGTGTTGTAACCCGGATCCGGCGGGCCGGCGTCGATGACCGTGGGCACCACCTGCACGCTGATGCGGCCCTCACCGACCTGGGTCTGGGCCTCGATCGGCAGCTTGAACTCGCTCAGAGCACCCAGGCCCTGCTCGCCCGAGCGGCGG
>CALRVU010000413.1:0-4014 GCA_943371685.1 Bordetella parapertussis
ATTCAGGTCGTCCACCAGATGGCTCTGCCCGGGGCTGAGCTTGGCTAGCGCGTCTGCCAGGGGCCTGGGGGCCCGGGCCAGCAGCGTCGCCCAGTCTGCGGGGGGGGAGTCGGACGCGATGTTGAGCCGCTTGGCGGCCTCGGGGCTCAGCGAGGCGACTTGCCAGCCCTTGGGGCCCGCCTGGAGGGCCACGGCACTCAGATCGGCCTGCTGCCACAGGGCGAGCAGCAGCGCCTGGTTGAACTGGCCTTGTTCTGCGGCACCGAGTGGCGCGGCGGTGCCGAGATAGCCTTCGAACTCGCCCGTCAGATCAAAGCGTGGCAGGGCCCGCAGGCGCCAGATGGCCTGGTCCGGATCGCTGCCGGCATCGAGCCGGGCCACGCGGAGCTCGTCGATCAGCGCATGGGCTTGCAGGCGGGCCTGCAAGGCGCCGGGGCGGGGCGCTGGATCGCGGACCTCGAAGCGTTCAAACAAGGCTTCGCCCGGTCTGGCCTCGGCGATCCAGGCCGAGGAGGGTGCGGCTTGCGGTGGCCGCCAGCTGACCAGTCGATGCTGGGCATCAGTCTGCCAGACCCAGTTGTCGGCCAGTTCGGCCAGGGCCTGCTGGCCGATGGTGGCGTCGCGCAGGCGCGTGGCCAGGCCCTGCCGGCCCCACAGCCAGCCTGCCACGCTGCACACGCCGCCGAATGCCAGCATGGGCACCCAGACCCAATGCTGGGCGGCCGCACTGCTGGCACTGGCATGGGCCAGCCAGCCCATGGCCGCCGCCAGCAGGGCGAGCAAGCCTGCTGCAATCACGGCGAGAGCCAGCTTGCGTCCGGTGGCGCTTCGAACAGGGGTCGATCGACGCATGGGGTGATTGTAGGAGGGCGGATCGGGGCTGGGCGGGTGCAGCGGTCAGGGGTGCGCATTCGTCGCTATTTGCCCGACTTGACGTGGCACGTTGCACGAATGATGCTGCGACCATGGACAGATCTGTCGCATTTGTTTCCCCAAGCCGCATTGCGGGGGCAGAATCAGGTGGTCGCCTTGGTCATGCTGGCCAAGGCCTGAGTGAGCCATGGTCCCAACATGCTTGAAGAACCCAGCAGCTTGAAGCTTGGCGAGAGTCCGGATCTCGATCCGGTGCTCGATGCCGCCTGCCTCTCGCAACTGCGGGCGCTGGATCCGCGCGGCGGGGATGTTTTTCTGCAGCGTGTCCTGAACACCTACCTGCGCTCGCTGCAGCTGCAGTCATCGGCAGCGTCCGCTGCGCAGGCCAGCGGTGACTCGAAGGCGCTGTCAGAGGCCGCCCATGCGCTCAAGTCGGCGTCGGGCAGTATCGGCGCCTTGGCCTTGGCCCAGCGTTGCGCACAGATCGAGGATGCCGTCCGGCTGGGCGAACTTTCGGCACTGCCGGGGCTGGTGGCGCGGTTCTCCACCGAGGTGTTGCGAGTGCGCATCGCCGTCGAGGCCTTGCTGGCCCGGGGGGCGGCACGATGAGCGGAGCGCCGGGGCATGCCGCGGGCCATGACGAGGGCGAACAGCGGCCCAAGGTCTTGCTCGTCGATGATGACGAAGTCAACCTGATGCTGGTGGCCGCTGCGCTGACGCAGCATGGCTTCGATGTCACCGAAGTCGACAACGGCGACCAGGCCCTGCGCGTGCTGGGCGGCTGGATCCCCGACCTGGTGGTGCTGGATGCGCGCATGCCGGGTCTGGATGGTTTTGAGACCTGTGAAGAGCTGCGCGGCATGTACGGCCTCGAGAACGTGCCCGTGCTGATGCTCACCGGCCTCGACGACGAGGCCTCGATCAAGCGGGCCTATGACGCCGGCGCCACCGACTTCTTTGTCAAGTCCAACCAGTGGAGCCTGCTGGTGGGGCGCTTGCGCCACATGCTGCGCGCCGCCCGGACTCAGCAGGAGCTGATCCGCAGCCGGGCCAAGCTGGCCCGAGCGCAGGATCTGGCCCGCATGGGCAGCTTCGAGTGGTGGCAGAAGCCCGATCAGCGGCTGCCTTCGGGGCTGGATCTGTCGGAGGAAGCGCTGCGCGTGTTCGGCAGCGCGCCCGATGATGCGCTGAGCTTCCGCGATCTGCTGCGCATGATGACCCCGGAGGAGCGCCACACGCTGATCCGTGGCATCCGCCAGATCGTGCGCCAGGTGTTCGGCATCGCCATGGACGTGCCCCTGTCGCTGGGCGTCAAGCGCAACCGCATCATCCACGTCGAGGGCGAGCCCGAATTCGGCGAGTACGGTCAGTGCATCGGCTACACCGGCATCGTGCAGGACGTGACTGAGCGGCACATGGCCGAGGACTCGATCCGCAAGCTGGCCAACAAGGACCCGCTGACCCAGCTGCCCAACCGCCGTCAGCTGAACTGGCGGGCCGAGCGCGCGCTGGAGCAGGCCCGGCGCATGGGCCACATGATGGGTCTGCTGCTGATCGACCTGGACCGCTTCAAGAAGATCAACGACACGCTGGGCCATTCGGCCGGCGATGAACTGCTGCTCGAGGTGTCGATGCGGCTGCGGGCCTGCGTCCGCCACAGCGACCAGATCTTTGACGGCACGGTCGAGGCCGTGGGCTCGCGTTTCCACCGCGCCCTGGAGGCCGTGGGTCGCCTGGGTGGCGACGAGTTCGTGGCCTTGCTGCCCGAGGTCAGTGACGAGCAGGACGCGCAGATGGTGGCCCAGCGCATCCTCGAGGCCCTGCGCCAGCCGGTCTATGTGGCCGACCAGGAGTTCTTCGCCACGGCCAGCATCGGCATCGCGATCTATCCGCGCGACGGCACGACCGTGGCCGACCTGATGCGCAATGCCGACGTGGCCATGTATGCCGCCAAGGACCGAGGCCGCAATGATTGCGTGGTCTACAGCCCGAGTCTGGCGGTGCGCGACCGCGAGAAGCTGGAGCTGGAAACCGCCCTGCACAAGGCCATCGAGCGCAATGAACTGGTGCTGTACTACCAGCCCAAGGTGGATGCGCAGACCGGCCGGCTGGTGGGTGTCGAGGCCCTGATGCGCTGGCGCCGCGGCGACAAGCTGGTGCCGCCCAACGACTTCATTCCGATGGCCGAGGAAACCGGCCTGATCATCCCGCTGAGCGAATGGGCCCTGAAGGAGGCTGCCCGGCAGGCGCGCGAATGGCAGCTGGCTTTCGGTTTCTCCGAGTCGATCGCGGTGAACCTGCCCAGCCGGATGTTCCTGCGCCGCGACCTGGTGGAGCTGATCCATGCGGCGGTCAGCCCGCACGGCATTCCGCACCGCATGCTGCTGCTCGAGATCACCGAGAGCGGCCTGATGAAGGACCTGCAGAGCATCCTGCCGACCTTGCATCGCCTGAACGAAGTGGGTGTGCAGATATCGGTCGATGACTTCGGTACCGGGTATTCATCCCTTCAGTACCTGACCGAATTGCCGATCTCAGAGCTGAAGATCGACCGCTCGTTCGTCCACAAGCTGGGTCGCGAGCCGAAGGCTGCCGAAGTGATCCACCTGATCATCTCGCTGGCCCAGGCGCTCAACCTGCGTGTGGTGGCTGAAGGGGTCGAGACCACGTCGCAGAAGGACCTGCTGCGCAGCCTGCAATGCCGGCTGATGCAGGGCTATTTGCTGGGCCGTCCCATGCCTGGGGCGGATCTGCCGGTCTGGCTCAAGGCTCAAGGAGGGCCGGCGCCGGCCGAGCCGATCGCTCAGGCGCAACCTCTGCTGCCATGAACCACAGCCCTGCGCTGACACCTGCCCAGATCGCCAAAGCCGCCTTGCGCCGACTGGCCCTTGCCAAGCAAGAGCCCACCCCCGAGAACTATGCCCAGGCCTGGGCCGACGAGGCCGGCGCAGGCGGCAGTCCGGCCGCCAGCAGCTTGCCCACCCGGGCCAAGCCGGTGCTGGAGCGGCTGGTGCAGCGCATGGTCGAGGACCCCGCCCAGCGCACCGAGCTGCTTCAGTCGCTGTTGCAGGGTCATTGGGATCAGGCCCACCGCCAGGTGGACCGCGCCAGCGAAAGCCTGTCGGCCCAGTCCCAGGCCTG
>CALRVU010000414.1:0-3998 GCA_943371685.1 Bordetella parapertussis
CCCGGTTGAGGGCCAGCACGGGCGAGGGCGCGAGGGCCAGCAGGCGGTCGTAGTCGCGCACGATGGCGGCCCAGTCGGTGTCCTGGGCCCGGGCGGCACGGGCGTGATGGGCGGCGATGGCGGCTTGCAGCGTGTAGCTGCCGGGGGCGGGCAACTGCTCCGCCCGGCTCAGGGCCGTCAGGCCACGGCGGATCAGCAGGCGGTCCCACAGGCGGCGGTCTTGGTCAGGCAGCAGCACGGGCTGGCCGTGGGGGTCCAGCCGGGCAGGCAGGCGGGAGGCCTGGATCTCCAGCAGCGCGGCCAGGCCGTGGACTTCGGCCTCCTCCGGCAGCAGGTGCTGAAGCTGCCGCGCCAGGCGCAGCGCCTCGTCGCACAGGGCAGGGCGCATCAGCGTCTCGCCGCTGCCGGCGCTGTGGCCTTCGTTGAAGATAAGGTAGACGACTGTGAGCACGGCTGCCAGCCGCTCGCTGCGCTCGGCGGCGCTGGGCAGCTCAAAGGCCTGGCCGTTCAACGCCTTCTTGGCCCGGACGATGCGCTGGGCGATGGTGGCTTCTGGCACCAGAAAGGCCCGGGCAATGTCCGCCGTTTCCAGTCCACCGATCAACCGCAGGGTCAAGGCCACCTGGGCGGGGCGCGGCAACACCGGGTGGCAGGCGATGAAGATCAGCCGCAGCAGCTCATCACCGATCTCTGCCGCGCTGCGTGCGGCGTCCAGGCCGTCCACAAAGTCGGGCACCAGATGGGCTTCGGCGGCCTGGTCGTCGGCGGCCAGGGCTTCATGCTCACGCGCCAGCATGGCGCGGCGGCGCAGGCGGTCCAAGGCACGGTGGCGCGTGGTGGTCATCAGCCAGGCGGCAGGGTTGTGGGGTGTGCCATCGCGGGGCCAGGTTTCCAGGGCCTGGATGAGGGCATCCTGGGCGCAGTCCTCGGCCTCGTCCAGATCGCGCAGCAGCTTGGCCGCCGCGCCCACCAGGCGGCCGCGCTCGCTGCGCCAGATGCCGGCGGTCAACTCGGCCTGGTTCACGGCGCAGCGCCCTTCACTTCATCATTGCCCGGGCATGGCCGTCATGTAGACCAGCTCCCAGATGTGGCCATCCAGGTCCTCAAAGCCATGGGCATACATGAAGCCGTGGTCTTGCGGCGGGCGCGGTGCGGTGCCCCCGGCGGCCACGGCCTTGGCCACCAGCGCATCCACCTCCTCGCGGCTCTGGCAAGACAGGCACACCAGCACCTCGGTGGCTGTCTTGGCATCCACCAGCGGCTTGGCGGTGAACCCCCGCGCGAAGTCCTCCGTCAGCAGCATGCCGAACAGGTTGGCGCCCAGCTCCAGGCAGGCCCCCGCCTCGTTGGTCATCTGCGGGTTGAACTGGTAGCCCAGCGACTCAAAGAAGGCCTTGCTGGCGGGCAAGCTCTTGCAGGGCAGGTTGATGAAGATCTGGGCGTGTTGCTGGCTCATGGTGCCTCCTGGCTGAGTTGTTGCAGATGGGCCAGACCGTTCTCAAAGTCCTGGCCCACCATCTTGTCGATGTTGAAGACCACGCCCATCAGCTTGTTGATGAAGTTGCTGGGTCCGAACATGGCCCAGACCACTTCGGTGCTGCCGTCCGGCTGGGGTACGAGTCGGAATTCGGCCTGGTTGTGGGCCTCGAAGGGCTTGAGGAAGTCGAGCCGCAACTGCACGGCCTGGCCCGGCTGCTGGCCGATGATCTCCATGCTGCCGGTGCCGATCTCCTTGCCCTCCCAGGCGTAGCGCGAGCCCACGCCCGTGGCGGGGCCTTCATAGCTGCCCTTGGCAGCGGGGTCTTTGCGCTCGTACGGGTTCCAGCGGTTGAAGGCACGCAATTCGCTGATCAACGGCCAGAGCTTGTCAGGCGGCACCGCCATGCGCAGGCGCCGCTCCACCCGAAACTCGTCGGGCCGGGTGGCGGCAATGGCCAGCAAGATGGCCAGGCCGATCAGCAGGGCCCCGCCTGCGTAGAGAAAGAACCTGCTCATGCCGCGCTCCCGCTCCCACTCTCACTCCCAGCGCCGACGCTCGGCAGGGCCATGTCGCCACCCGGCGCAAAGTCGGCCTCTTCATAGAGCTGGCGCACCTCCACCTCGCAGACCTGGCCCGGAAAGGGATTGGGAAAGCGACTGGCCCAGGCGCGGGCCTCTTCCACCGAGCGCACCTGGATCAAGGTGTAGCCGGCAATCAGCTCCTTGGACTCGGCAAATGGCCCGTCCACCACCTCGCGGCTGCCGTCCAGCGCGTAGCGCTGACGCCAGCCCTGGCGGCTGGGTCGCAGGCCGGCACCGTCCAGCAGCACGCCGGCGCGGGCCATTTCCTCATGGAAGGCGCCCATTTCCTCGAACAGCGGCAACAGCTCGGGGCCCGGCGGGTCGCCACGCTCGCTGCTGGGGGTGGCTCGGACTTGGATCATGAATCGCATGGCTGTTCTCCGGGTTGGCAAGGCAGCAGATGGTGTGCCTTCTACCCTCGACGAACCAGGGACGCGGGTTTCGACACACCAGGAAAAATTATTCGTAGCACGGCCCCACGCCGCGCAACTCCACCGTGGCCCACTCGGCGGCCGGGCAACGCTCGGCCCAGGCCAGGGCCACGGCAGGGTCATCGGTGTTGAGCAGGAAGTAGCCGCCGACCATCTCTTTGGCTTCAGCAAACGGGCCATCCACGAGCAGGCCTTGGCCCTCCCGCTTGGCGTAGCGGCGTGCCGCCGTGCCCAGCGAGTTGACGCCCATCAGCAGCCCGCTGGCTTGCAGCTCGGCCGAAAAATCCAGCATGCGCTGGTAGACCGCCTCGCCCGCTTCACGGCCGCGTTCAGCACGCTGGCCCAGGGGTTCGACGATGAGCAGCATTTGGGGCATGTCGGCATCCAGAAGTTCAGCAAGCATTCTGGCGCAGGGACTCAGGCGCGACTGAGCGGGCAGCGCGTCTCATGGCAGGGGTGGGCGGCACCCCCGGAGCGGGTGGGGCCTCAGCCCAAGGGCTTAGTCGCCTCCACCGCAGTCGGTCCTCGATCAGATCACTCCCGTCAGCGTCCGCCTTGACGCTGACCCAGCAACACGGCGCGGACGTCGCCGCCGTGTCTTGCCATCTCGACCAGCAAGTAGATGCACAGAAAGGGCGTGCCGCCGACCAATGCCAGCGCCGCCAGTGCGATGCCGCCGGCACTGAAACGATGCCGCCATGCCACCCACGACGCCGACAACACCAGCATGCCCATGAAGTCGAGATTGAACTGACCGGCCCAGCTCATCCTGGCGATGTCGCCGAAGAACACCGACAGGAAGTCCGTGCCATGGCGCGCCAGCACGAGGCCGGTGTAGGCGAGCACTGAAACGGCCATGACCACGAGTAGCGAGCGGAACAACAGCATGAAGCCCTCTGGAAGGAGACAAAGGAGTGGAGCGCCGCAGATTAACCTTGCGTGTGAATCACTTCAATTACGTCCAAGGTAATCTCAACGCCAAACTCTTGGAGTCCGAACCATGTCCTTGCCCGTTCCCGCCTCGGCGGATCTCCCGCAGCGCGCGGCCAGCGCAGGGCGCCAACCGTTCCATGAACTCCTGAAGGCATGGCGCAGCACGCGCCGGTTTTCTCAGCTCGAGCTGGCCGGACGGGCGGCGATCTCGCAGCGTCATCTCAGCTTCCTGGAAACCGGCCGATCCAGCCCGAGTCGTGAGATGGTGATGCGCCTTGCGCAGGTGCTGGCCGTGCCGCTGCGGGAGCGCAATGAACTGTTGCGCGCCGGTGGCTATGCGCCGCTGTACACCGAGAGCTCGCTCGATCAGGCCTCGATGGCTGGCATCCGCATGGCATTGGAGATGACGCTCAAGCACCATGATCCGTTTCCCGCGCTGGTCGTCAACCGGCAGTGGGACCTCGTGTTCCAGAACGCGGCCGTCGACCGGCTCATTGGCCTGCTGGGTGAGCCGTCGCAGGTTTGGAATGCGGTGGACCCGTCAGGGCGTCGAAATGTCATGCGGCTGATGCT
>CALRVU010000415.1:0-3998 GCA_943371685.1 Bordetella parapertussis
AAGAGCTTGGCGGTCTTGAACCGGATCACTCGCAGGTAGTCTTCCACCGCGATGTCGGGTTCGTGCATGTTCAGCAATTGCAGGACTTCGCCCTCGGCAATCACATTGGTGGCATCGGCCAGAACCTCGAGCACACGCATGCTGTCCACCGACACCATCATCTGGAATGCGCGGGAGTAGAGGAAGTCGCCGACCAGCACGCTGGCCGCGTTGCCAAATGCGGCGTTGGCGGTTTGCCGACCGCGGCGCAGAGCCGACTCGTCGACCACATCATCATGCAGCAGGGTGGCCGTGTGGATGAACTCGACGATCGCTGCCAGCTCATACTTGCGCGCGCCCTCGTAGCCCAGTGCGCTGGCGAACAGCAGCACCAGCCGGGGGCGAATCCGCTTTCCGCCGGCGCCGATGATGTAGTGGGAGATCTGCTCGATCAGCGCCACGTCGGAGGACAGTCGAGTCCTGATCACCTCATCAACCTGCAGCATCTCGCTCGCCATGGGATCAGTCGAGTCGGGTGTGCGGGTGGGCATCGTGAGGTGGAGCGACATGGGCTGCGGGTGAGCGATCAGGGGGGCAAAGCTTGTCGATTATAGGAAGCCAAGTGCGGGCTCCTGCTGCTGCCTTGTGCGGGTCGGGTGTCCGGTGGTCCGGATGCTTGGTGGCTTGCGGCCCAGCCGGAAATTTGTGCTACACTGCTCGGCTTCATTCCGGAATGGTCCGGATGAGTGCGCCCTGCTCATGCCGTCTGCAAGACTTCTGCAAGAGGCGGGTTTCCTGCTTCAGCTGAAACGGCGCTGGGCTGGGGCGCTGATTCTTGTAAAGGGCACATATGTACGCGGTCGTAAAAACCGGTGGCAAGCAATACAAAGTTGCAGCCGGCGAAAAGATCAAGGTAGAACAGATAGCTGCGGACGTTGGCCAGGAAATCGTGATCGATCAGGTGCTGGCCGTTGGCAGTGGCGCTGATCTGAAGATCGGAACTCCCCTGGTGAGCGGTGCAACCGTGACGGCAGTGGTGGTGGCTCATGGCCGCCACGACAAGGTTCGCATCTTCAAGATGCGTCGCCGCAAGCACTACCAGAAGCATGGCGGTCATCGCCAGAACTACACCGAGCTGGAAATCAGCACGGTGAATGGTTGATCCACAGAAATTCCAAGGAGTTCTGAACCATGGCACAGAAAAAAGGCGGCGGTTCCACGCGGAACGGCCGTGACTCACAACCGAAGATGCTCGGCGTCAAGGCGTTCGGCGGCCAGGTGATCCCGGCTGGCTCGATCATCGTGCGTCAGCGCGGCACCAAGTTCCATGCCGGCAGCAATGTCGCCATGGGCCGCGATCACACGCTGTTTGCGTTGGTCGACGGCACGGTGTCGTTCAAGATCAAGGGCGAACTGAACCGTCACACGGTCAATGTGACGCCGCTCTGAGCACCCACACTGCCGATTGGCAGCTTCAAAGCCCCGGCTCGCCGGGGCTTTTGTCTTGATGGGTTGCCAAAAAACGCAGCCCTCAAGCCGTCTCACTTCGCTACCATCCGCACACCATGAAATTCGTTGACGAAGCCACCATCGACATTGCTGCTGGCAACGGGGGCGCTGGTTGTGCCAGTTTTCGCCGTGAGAAGTTCATTCCTTTCGGCGGGCCGGATGGCGGCAACGGCGGCAAGGGCGGCAGCGTCTACGCCGTCGCCGATCGCAATCTCAATACCCTGATCGACTACCGCTACGCGCGCAAGCACTTCGCCCGCAATGGCGAGTCAGGTCGCGGCGCCGATTGCTTTGGCGCGGCGGCAGATGACATCATCCTGCGCATGCCAGTCGGCACCATCATCACGGACGTGGAAACCGGCCGGGTGATGGGTGAGCTGATCGATCCGGAAGAGCCGATCCTGCTGGCCAAGGGCGGAGACGGTGGTTTCGGCAACTTGCACTACAAGACCAGCACCAACCGCGCGCCACGCCAGCACACGCCCGGCTGGCCCGGCGAGGCCTTCAAGGTCAAGCTGGAGCTGCGCGTGCTGGCCGATGTGGGCCTGCTGGGCATGCCCAATGCCGGCAAGTCGACCTTGATCACGGCCATCTCCAATGCCCGGCCCAAGATCGCCGACTACCCGTTCACCACACTGCATCCGAACCTGGGCGTGGTGCGGGTCGGCCCCGAGAAGAGCTTTGTGGTGGCCGACATTCCGGGCCTGATCGAAGGCGCCTCTGAAGGCGCTGGCCTGGGCCATCTGTTCCTGCGCCACCTGCAGCGCACACGCATCCTGCTGCACATCGTCGATCTGGCGCCTTTCGACGACAGCGTGGATCCGGTGCAGCAAGCCAAGGCCATCGTGGAAGAGCTGCGCAAATACGATGAAGGCCTGCATCAGAAGCCGCGTTGGCTGGTGCTGAACAAGCTCGACATGGTGCCTGAGGATGAGCGGGCCAAGCGCGTGAAGGACTTCGTCAAGCGCTACAAGTGGAAGGGCCCGGTGTTCGAGATCTCTGCCCTGGCGCGAGAGGGGCTGCAACCTCTGCTGCATGCCATCTGGGAGGCGGTTGCCGCAGAGCAGCACAAACCGCCGCCAGAACCGGATCCCCGATTTGACGAGCCCTCGACCGGCGAGCCTGCAGCGGAGTAGATCAGCATGTCCGACGTGTTGAAGGGTGCGCGCCGCATCGTGGTCAAGGTCGGCTCAAGCCTGGTCACCAATGAGGGTCGGGGCGTGGATGCCGATGCCATCGGCAACTGGTGCCGGCAGTTGGCTGCCTTGGCAGGGCAGGGCCGCGAGGTCGTGATGGTTTCCAGCGGTGCGATTGCCGAAGGCATGAAGCGCCTGGGCTGGAACACCCGGCCCAGGGAGCTGCCCGAACTTCAGGCGGCGGCGGCCGTCGGTCAGATGGGCCTGGCCCAGATGTACGAGAGCAAGTTGTCCGAGCACGGCATGGGCAGCGCACAAGTGCTGCTGACCCACGCTGACCTGGCCGACCGCGAGCGCTACCTGAACGCCAGATCGACCTTGTTGACCCTGCTCGGCCTGAAGGTCATTCCGGTGATCAACGAGAACGACACCGTCGTCAACGACGAGATCAAGTTCGGCGACAACGACACCCTGGGTGCGCTGGTGGCCAATCTGGTCGAGGCGGATGCCTTGGTCATCCTGACCGACCAGCGCGGGCTCTATGCCGAGGACCCGCGCAAGAATCCGCAGGCCCGGTTCATCGATGTCGGCGAGGCCGGTGATCCGGCGCTGGAGAAGATGGCCGGCGGTGCTGGTTCCTCATTGGGCAGGGGCGGCATGCTGACCAAGATCCTGGCCGCCAAGCGCGCGGCCGGTTCGGGTGCCAGCACGGTGATTGCGTGGGGCCGCGAGCCTGATGTCTTGCTGCGCCTCGTGGCGGGCGAGCCGATCGGTACCGCCCTTCTGGCTGGCACGGCCAAGCTGGCGGCCCGCAAGCAGTGGATGGCCGATCACCTGCAGATGCGCGGCGCCGTGGTGGTGGACGACGGTGCGGTGCTCAAACTCCGCGACGAAGGCAAGAGCCTGCTGCCGATCGGGGTGCTGAGCGTGGAAGGTGATTTCCAGCGCGGTGATGTGATCTCGGTGCGCACCCAGGCAGGGCATGAGGTGGCCCGGGGCTTGGCCAACTACGCCAGCACCGAAGCCCGACTCATCGCCCGAAAGCCCTCGTCACAGATTGCCGGATTGCTCGGGTACGCGAGCGAACCCGAACTGATCCATCGAGACAACCTCGTCTTGATTTGAGTGGGTGCCCCCGGTCGCGCAGGATGCCGTCATGGCATCTTGTGCGTCTTCGCCCTCCAGGCGGCGGGGATCACGCCCCTGCATGCGCGCATTGGCGCGCAGATAGCGATTCTGATGATTGGCGCGCGGCAGAAAGCGGGCCAGTTCGGTCAGTGCCATTTCGTACACGCCCCGCTTGAACTCGATCACCACATCCAGCGGCACCCAGTAGTCGTGCCAACGCCAAGCATCAAACTCGGGGTGATTGGT
>CALRVU010000416.1:0-3997 GCA_943371685.1 Bordetella parapertussis
GCCATGGATGCGGCCACCCGCCGAGGTCTATGGCCTGGCGCTGGTCGACACTTTGACCGGTGTCGATCTGAGCTGGCTGGGCAGCGGTGCGCTGCAGGGCTGGCAATTGACCGGTCTGGCAGGCCGCAGCCAGGTCGAACGCGACAACCGGAGCCGGATCAAGGTCAATCAGGTACGGGGCCTGGCCCTGGCCTGGCAGGCCGAGCACGGCATCGGCGTTCAGGCCAGCCAGATCTGGGGCCTGGTGGATTTGCGAGGACAGGGGCCGGGCCAGTCCAGAGACCTGTACCGCTTCAGCAGCCTGAGCGGCCAGTGGACACAGCCGCAGTGGCTGCTCAAGTCCGAGGTGGTCTGGCGCCAATCATCCAACAACCCGGCCGCGCTGAATGCCCGGGGGGCCTACCTGCTGGGCGGCATCCGTCTGGGGCCCTGGTTGCCCTTTGCCGTGCTGGCGCGCAGCACCCCCATCGGTGCGTCGGGCGGGCAAGGTGCCGGCAGCCAGAGGACGCTCTCGGCAGGCCTGCGCTGGGATCTGGCCGAGCGCTGCGCCTTGAAGATCCAGCTGGACCGGGTGGCGGTGCTGCAGGGGCCGTCGCTGAGCTTCGGCGATGCCGGCGGCGCATCCGTCGCGCCGGCGCCCGGTTCGCCCCCACCGAGCCCGCTGCCCGTGGGCGCCATCACGGTGCTCGGCGCGTCCTTGAGCTTCGTGTTCTGAGTCCATGGCGCCACCCTTGATCCGCGAGCTGCCTGGCCCGGCCCCCGTGCTTCGGCGCCGCCTGCTGCTGGGCGGCATGTGCGCCTGGCTGCGGCCAGCGCACGGCGGGCTCGCGCAACGCTATGTGGTGGTGGTTCATCCCACGGTGGCCCTGCCCTCGCCACAGCTCATCGCCAATCTGTATCTGGGCGGCAGCGCGGGCTGGACACCACTGGACCTGGCTTTGCCACCAGACGAGCGTCGCGAGGTCTACCTGGCCCTCACCGGCTATGGCATGGAGCACGTGCAGACCCAGTGGGCCCGGCTGGTGTTCACGGGTCGCGGCCAGCCGCCCCGCATGATGAAGCGCCCGGAGGATCTGCGCCTGGCGGTGGCGCAGAATCCTCGGCTTCTGGGCTACCTCCCCCGCAGCGAGGTGGACGGCAGCGTCAAGATTGCGCTGCAGCTGGAATGACATGACGATGATCCCGACACCCCAGGCGGAGCCTGGCGGCCCGCTGGCCCGACTGTTCCGCCACCCGGTGCTCTGGCTCTGGACCGGGGTGGCGGTGCTGCTGGCCGTGCTGGCCTGGGGCAGCGCCTCGGTGGCCAAGCTCGAGCGCCAGACGGCCCAGGCAGCCTTGCGCACGCTCGGACCCGAACTGGCCGACACCTGCGAGGCCCAGACCCTGCGCGAGCTGCGCGGCATCGAACAACTCCTCAACCTGCTGGTGCTCGCCGGCGAGAGCCGGCCGCCAACCCGGCTGCTTGACGAACTCGATCAACGCAACCTGCTGCCGCCGCCGCAGATCTATACCGTGCGGCTGACGGCAGCAGACGCTGCACCACAGGGCCTGGACACCGACCGTGAGCTGAAGATCGTGCCACCGCAGGCCGGGCAGACCGGCCTGACCTTTGTGCGCCGCCTGCAAGGCACGTCCGCCGGCTGGCAGGCCGAAGTCGAGGTGGACAGCCGCTTCTTCGTGTCGGGGTTTGACCGCACGCGCATGGGCTTGCGCGGCCTGCAAGGGCTGCTGGCGCCCGGTGGAATCAGCCTGGTCAGTCAGAGTGGAACCCAGCTGCAGATCGGCGCTGTGCTGACTGAGGACTGGCGCCATGCCGGTGCCGAGGCCCGCAACCAGCTGCCCCTGAGCATGCCGGATGGCAGTCTGCGCCTCGTCTGGCTGCGGCCGCTGTTCGGCTATCCCTTGCATGTCTACATCGCCCTCGATCAAGACGAGTTCAAGGGGCCGGCCGAGCAGAACATCATCCGTGACCGCTGGCGCACCGGTGCCTTTGCAGCCGTGGTGCTGCTGGTCGCGGGGCTGCTGCACCGATTCCTGTCCCAGCTGCAGGCCCAGCGCCAGGCCCTGGAGGCCGAGCGGCAGGCGCGAGCGCAGGAGATCGAACGCCTCGCCTTCCGGGATCCGCTGACCGGCCTGCCCAACCGCCGCCTGTTCCACGACACCGCCGAACGGGAGCTCAGCCGGTCACAGCGCTACCAGGAGCCATTGGCGCTGCTGTTCATCGATCTGGATGGCTTCAAGGGCGTGAACGACGCCCTGGGCCATGAGGCCGGCGACGAACTGCTGCGCCAGGTGGCGCAGCGCATGCAGGCCTGCCTGCGCAGCAGCGACCTGCTGGCCCGGCTGGGTGGTGACGAGTTTGCCGTTCTGCTGCCCATGCAGTCGCAAGCACCCGCGGTCGGGCCGGTGGCACAGAAGCTGATCGATGCGCTGTCGGCGCCGTTTCAGCTCAGCACCGGGGCCTGCCGCATTTCAGCCAGCGTCGGCATCGCCAGCTGCCCGGGCGACGGCACCGAACTCGAGCCCCTCATCCGCCAGGCCGATGCCGCCATGTACGAAGCCAAGCGCAGCGGCAAGGGTTGCTGGCGGGCGGCGGGCAACAGCCCCTGAGGAGCGGGGCGCGCCGGGCACTCACCCGGCCGCACACGCGGTCAAGGCCGCTCCGTGTCAGTCAGCTGCAGCGTGATCTGTCGATGCTTGGCAGCCTCGGACACGGTGCCTGGTTTGCCGGCACGCTCAGCCACCGTGAACACCCCCAGAGGCGCATAGCGCGAGCGGCCAAGCTCAGCCGATGCGAGCGCCTCGCGCAGGGACTCGAGCGTGTCTCGCGCCACCTTGGCAACCAGCTTCTTGTTGGCCCCCGGATTGCGCTCCAGCACCTGCTCCAGCAACTGCCGGAACAGCGTGCCCGCGGGCGCGGGCAGACTGAGGGCGGGCGCGTCGTCGGCTGGATCCGGGCGCTCGTCGCTGGACGGCAGAATCCTGGCGTCCAGTTGCTGCCATGCAGCGGCATGCACCGCCAGGTCATCCGCGTTCTCACCCATCAGCGTGTCGTAGACCTCATCGCCCAGCGCGGCCCGCACCTGTGCCAGCCGAGCGTCCAATGACTTCTCGCGACCATCGCTCTGATTGGCGCGGACGACTTGGGCACGGAACCAGGGGAAATGCGGCTGCAGAACCACTTCCAGCAGTCGCATCGACCGCTCGTAGGACTCGACCACGCCCACGAAGGGCAAGGTCTGCACGGCGCGCAACGCGCGTTCCCGCTCGGGCGCCTGCGAAATCACCGCATCCGAAAGTCGCCGCGTCTGAAAGTTCCGGCACTGCCGATCCGCCTTGTCGGCGAGACGCTCGAGCACGTACTGTCGAAAATCGACCCGTTGGGCCAGCTGCGCGCCATAGTTGCTCGGATTGTTCAGCTTGCGCTCAAACGAATACGCCGATGCGATTCGGTCGATGGGGTGCCGGACGAACACAAGCGGAATGATGTTGACGCCCGGAATCTGCGGCACCGGCATCCAGGCCGTGTGCGACGAAAACACCGTGGCATCCTGATTGGCGAGCAACCAATCCTTGAGTTGTGCGGCCCGCTTGGCCGCCAAGCCGTCAAACTCCTTGGTCACCCAACTGCCAGGAAACTGGCTCTTGAGGATCGCATCCAGGGAGGTCCCACCATTCTTGAAGAGGTGGAAATGCAAGATCAGATGCTTCATCACCGAGGTCTCAAGTCTTCAGCCAAGTCGGCGGCCGTCACGCCATCCTGGGCGCGGCCATGCGGGGATGCCGCGGCGTTCACGTGCGACCCAGTTGAACGGTGCCCTCTGACGCCTTCTCGAGCGCCACATAGAACGCACGCACGGCCGCCGCATCGCCGCGCACGGCCCAGGTGTCCAGATCGCAAGCGGTGCAATGCGCCTTGAACGCCAGCGAGATGCCCTTGAGCCGGCTGGCGTCCATCTGCTCGGCATCCGGCAGCACGGCATGGCAGGCATTGCAG
>CALRVU010000417.1:0-3994 GCA_943371685.1 Bordetella parapertussis
GTTGGCTTGTATGTGCGCCACCGTGACCTTGCCCCGCATCACGCGATAGGCCCAGGAGGTGTAGACCACGATCAGCGGCATGAAGATCAGCGTGGCACCCAGCATCAGGCCCAGCGTCATGGGGCTGGACACGCTGTCCCACACCGTCAGGCTGGCGTTGGGCATGCTGGACGAAGGCATGATGAAAGGGAACATGGCGGCGCCGGCCGTGCCGATCACACCGACGATGGCCAGGGCAGAGGCCACGAAGGCGCTGAGCGTGCGACGCAGGGCCACCAGCATCGCGGCCAGCAGCGCTCCGACGATGCCCAGCGCTGGCAGCGACCAGGTCAGCGGCTGCTTGGCGTAATTCAGCCACCAGCCGTCGGCACTGCGCGCGACGGTCTTGTTCATCGGGTCAGGCATCGCGGCAGGATCCAGCGGCGAGGTGATGACGAAGCCCTGGATGTCGCCGAACTTCAGCCACAGGCCGGCCAACACGAAGGCCAGCACCATCACCACGGCTGCGCCAACCGCGCCACGCACCGCCCGTTGCTGGATCGCGCCTTCGGTGCGGTGCGCCAGGTACATGCCGCCGTGCATGGTGATCATGGCGCTGCTGACCACCCCGGCCAGCAAGGCGAAGGGGTTGAGCAGCTGCCAGAAGGTGCCGGTGTAGGTGCTGATCAGGTAGTCGTCAAAACCGAAAGGCACGCCCTGCAACAGGTTGCCGAAGGCCACGCCGAAGATCAGCGGTGGAACCGCACCGCCGATGAACAGACCCCAATCCCAGGTGCTGCGCCAAGTGGCGTTGTGGATCTTGCTGCGGTAGTCAAAGCCGACAGGCCGGAAGAACAGCGCCCAAAGCACCGCCAGCATGGCCCAGTAGAAACCGCTGAAGGCGGTGGCATAGACCAGTGGCCAGGCTGCAAAGATGGCACCGCCACCGGTGATGAACCAGACTTGGTTGCCGTCCCAGTGCGGGCCGACGGTGTTGATCACCACGCGTCGCTCCAGATCACCTTTTCCGACAAAGGGCAGCAGCGTGCCGACTCCCATGTCGTGGCCGTCCATGATGGCAAAGCCCACCAACAACACGCCGACGAGCAGCCACCAGATCACTTTCAAGGTTGGGTAGTCAATCATCTCGCTGCTCCTCAGGCGTGGGCGGGCTCAAACTGGTAGCGGCCTGTGCCCAGGCTGCCGGGTCCCATGCGGGCGAACTTCTGCATCAGGTAGACCTCGACGACCAGCAGCACGGTGTAGAAACCGATGAAGCCTGCGAGCGAGCCGTAGAGGCTGTTGACGCTCAGCGTCGAGACGCTCATGTGGGTGGGCAAGACACCGTAGATGGTCCAGGGTTGGCGACCGTACTCGGCCACCACCCAGCCCAGCTCGCTGGCGATCCAGGGGGCCGGCAACATCCACACGGCCGCACGCAGCAGCCAGGGCCGTGCTCGGCACTCGCTCTTGAGCGTGCTCCAGAAGCTGAGTGCAAACAGCAACAGCATCGCCATCCCCAGGCCCACCATGATCCGGAAGCTCCAGAACATCGGCGTCACCTTGGGCACGGTGTCGTGCATGGCGCGGTCGATCATCTCGGGCGTGGCTTGGCGCACATCAGTCGTGTACTTCTTCAGCAGCAGGCCGAAGCCAAGGTCGCCCTTCGTGGCCTCCAGCACACGTTTGGCTTCTTCATCGCCACGGTTCTTGCGCAGGGCTTCCAGCGCAGTCACCGCAGTGATGCCATTGACGATGCGTTCACGGTTCTTGGCCTTGATCTCATGGATCCCGGGGATCTGCTTGGTCACCGAGCGGGTCCCGATGAGACCCATCACCCATGGAATCTGCACAGACCAGTTGTTCTTCTGTTCGGCTTCGTTGATCCCGGCGATGACGTTGAAACTGGCGGGTGCGGGTTCGGTCTCCCACATCGCCTCGATGGCGGCCATCTTGGTCTGCTGGGCTTCTCCCACGGTGTAGCCAGATTCGTCGCCGAGCACGATCACGCTCAGTACGCTGGCCAGGCCGAAGGCAGCCGCTACGCGGAAGCTGCGCTTGGCGAATTCGACGTCGCGGCCTTTGAGCAGGTACCAGCTGGAGATGGACAACACGAACATGGCACCCGTGACGTAGCCTGCTGACACCGTGTGCACGAACTTGGCTTGCGCGTCGGGGTTGAACACAACCGCCCAGAAGTCCGTCATCTCCATGCGCATGGTCTGGTAGCTGAACTCGGCGCCGACCGGGTTCTGCATCCAGCCATTGGCGATCAGGATCCACAGTGCGCTGAGGTTGGTGCCCACCGCCATCAGCATCGTGACCATCAAATGCTGAGTCTTGGGCAGGCGGTCCCAGCCAAAGAAGAACAGACCGATGAAGGTGCTCTCCAGGAAGAAGGCCATCAGGCCTTCGATGGCCAGCGGTGCGCCGAATATGTCGCCCACGTAGTGCGAGTAATAGGCCCAGTTGGTGCCGAACTGGAACTCGAGCGTGATGCCGGTCGTCACGCCCAGCGCAAAGTTGATGCCGAAGAGCTTGCCCCAGAACCGGGTCATGTCCTTCCAGATGACATTGCCGGTCATCACATAGACACTTTCCATGATCACCAGCAGCCAGACCATGCCCAGCGTCAGCGGCACGAACAGAAAGTGGTACATGGCCGTGGCGGCAAACTGCAGCCGCGACAGATCGACAAGTTGTTCCGAGATCAAGGTTGTTCTCCGCTTCTGGGACTGGCAGGGATCGATGGCCGGGGGTTGTCCTCGGTCAGGACGCCCATGTGGGCTGCGGCACGATCGGCATCGACGCCGACCCGGTCGTCCCGCACGAAAAACCACCACAGCCCGGTCAGCACCACCAACTTCAGCGCAACAGCGATGAAAAGATGGCGGATGAGACGATCCTGGGTGGCTTTCATACCCTGATGGGTATCAAGATGCGTGCCATTCGGCGAGGAGAAAAAAGCTTTTTTAAATCAACGGCTTGAGATGCTCCAGATGTCGACGCTGCCAACTCAGGTCAATGCGAGCTATGCCATATTGGCGGATGACTGCCAGAATGGCAGTAAGGCCGTGTGGCGGGTGAAGCACTCATGCATCAGTCGACACTGGCTCAATGCCGAGCCGAAGACGCCAGACATCGACACGCTGCACTTTCCCAAGCCTTGCCATTGCCGACAAGGACAACTCACGCATGGACCTCAATGCCGCGATATTCCCACCGCCTTGCCAGACCGGCGGTCGCCCGGGTCGCCACGAATGGCTGCACCGGGCGGCGGTGATGCTGCTGGCCGAGGGCGCGGCATGATCCATCCCTGTGCTTTGACGAGACCCTGAGGCATGGCCACCGTCCTCCCTGAACTGGTCTCGTATCTGGAAGGCCTGCCCGAGCCACACATCCTGTTTGACAGCCGGTATCGCATCATTGCGGCCAACGCCGCCTACCGACGTCAATTCAGTCCGCAGGCCTCTGTGGTCGGGCGCACCTGCTACGAGGTGTCTCACCACTTCAGCGTGCCTTGTGACCAGGCAGGCGAGAGTTGCCCGCTGGCACGCTCAAGAGAGTCTGGTCAGCGCGAGCGTGTGCTGCATCTGCATCACACGCCGCAGGGCGAGTCCTACGTCAACATTGAACTGGTGCCGCTTCGAGATGCCCGTGGTGAGCAGGCCTACTTCATCGAGAAGATGGAGCCCTTGCGTGTGGCGCTGAGCCAGCCTGCAACGCAGGGCTTGATCGGTCGCTCGGCCGCCTTCCAGCGCATGCTTGAACTGGTATCGCGCGTCGGGCCCTCGCAGGCCACCGTGTTGCTGTTGGGTGAGTCGGGCACCGGCAAAGAACTGGTGGCGCAGGCTGTGCACGAAGCCAGTCCGCGTGCCATGAACCCGCTGGTCGTGGTGGACTGCGCCAGCCTGCCGGAAACCTTGTTCGAGAGTGAACTTTTCGGTCATGAACGCGGCGCATTCACGGGCGCCAACTCCAGCAAGCCCGGATTGGTGGAGGCTGCCAGCGGCGG
>CALRVU010000418.1:0-3992 GCA_943371685.1 Bordetella parapertussis
AAGAAAATCATTGCTGAGCAATTGGGTGTTCCCGAAGCAGACGTCACCAACGACAAGGCCTTCGTGGCCGACCTCGGCGCTGACTCGCTCGACACCGTCGAGCTGGTGATGGCCCTGGAAGATGAGTTCGGCATCGAAATCCCCGATGAAGAAGCCGAAAAGATCACCACGGTCCAGTTGGCCATCGACTACGCCAAGGGCAACGCCAAGGCCTGATCGGCCCGGCTGCCTCGCATTGATCTGATCTGAACGCATGACCCGCAGACGTGTCGTCATTACCGGCCTTGGGCTCATCAGCCCGGTCGGAAATTCGGTTTCCGAAGGCTGGACCAACCTGCTTGCAGGTCGCTCCGGCATCGCCCCCATCACCAAGTTCGATGCATCTGGCATCACCTGCAGGTTTGCTGGTGAGGTCAAGGGCTTCAATGTCGAGGAGTACATCCCCGGCAAAGAGGCCAAGCACATGGACAGCTTCATCCACTACGGCTTCGCCGCAGCGGTGCAGGCCGTCCAGGACGCTGGACTGCCGACGGGGGATGCGTTGTCCGAGGAAGCGGCCGAGCGCATCGGCTGCATGATCGGTTCCGGCATCGGCGGCTTGCCGGAAATTGAACAGACCACCCGTACCGTGATTGAACGCGGTCCGCGGCGGATCTCCCCATTCTTCGTGCCCGCCTCGATCATCAACATGATCTCCGGGCACGTGTCCATCCGCTTCGGTTTCACCGGGCCCAACCTGTCGGTGGTCACGGCCTGTACCACTGGCCTGCATTGCATCGGCCAGTCTGCTCGCCTGATCGAGTATGGTGACGCCGACGTGATGGTGGCCGGTGGCGCTGAAGCTACCGTGTCGATGCTTGGCGTCGGTGGCTTTGCCTCCGCCCGCGCATTGTCAACCCGCAACGACGACCCCGCCACGGCCTCGCGTCCCTGGGACAAGGACCGAGACGGCTTTGTTCTGGGCGAAGGATCGGGTGTGCTGGTGCTCGAAGAGTACGAGCATGCCAAGGCGCGCGGTGCCCGCATCTATGCCGAGGTCATCGGTTTTGGCATGGGTGCTGACGCTTATCACATGACGGCGCCCAGCGTCGACGGCCCCAAGCGGTCGATGAAGGCGGCGCTGCGCAATGCCGGCATCAATGCCGATGAGGTGCAGTACCTGAACGCCCACGGCACCTCGACGCCGCTGGGTGATCTGAACGAGACCAATGCCATCAAGTTGGCCTTTGGCTCGCATGCGCATCAGCTGGTGGTCAATTCGACCAAGTCGATGACCGGCCACCTGCTGGGTGGTGCGGGTGGCATCGAGTCCTTGTTCACGGTGCTGGCCTTGCATCACCAAGTCTCCCCGCCCACCATCAACATCTTCAACCAGGATCCTGAGTGCGACCTGGACTACTGCGCCAACACCGCGCGTGACATGAAGATCGACATTGCCGTGAAGAACAACTTCGGCTTTGGTGGCACCAACGGCACGCTGGTGTTCCGCCGCGTTTGACGGCGGTCAGCCACGCCTGGCCTGAACTGGCGCCCATGCGCTCGGCGCCTCCCGCAGCATCTGATGTGGCCTTGAGCACGGCTTTCGCCGTGCTTCTCGCTGCGCTGGTGCTGCTCGCGCTGGCCTCAGCCATCGACTGGCTGGCAAGCCGGTTCGACCGAGGGTCGGTAGGGATCTGGGCTGTTGCGCTCCTCCTGGTCTGGCCCCTGGCCGGATTTCTTGCACTGCATTCCAGAAGACCAGCGCGCCGCCTGAACTGGGATGGGCAGTGCTGGCTCTTGCACTCCCGTTCATGTCCGGCAGAGCCCGGTCAGCCGGTGCTCGTCCTGGATGCTGGTGCCTGGCTGCTGGTGCGCTGGCATGTCAGCAGACAGGACGCACCGATGCGCCCAACGACCCGTTGGTTGCCCTTGGCGCGATCGAACTCCCCCGCGGCTGGCGACTGGCATGCGCTGCGCACCGCGCTGATCTGGGCCGCGCCATGAAGTTGCAGCCTGATGTGGATGAGGCCCTGGTCGAGCGGGTCAAGCAGGGGGATGTGCGCGCCTTCGAGATGCTGGTCGTCAAGTACCAGCGCCGCATCGAGCGCTTGATCGGACGCATGGTTCGCGACTCGGACCTGGTGTTCGACATCGCCCAGGAGACCTTCATCCGCGCCTACCGGGCCCTGCCGCAGTTCCGGGGCGACAGTGCGTTCTACACCTGGCTCTACCGCATCGCGGTCAATACCGCGAAGAAGGCCCTGGTCGACTTGAAGCGCGATCCGGTGATCACCGAGTCCGCGATGAACCTCCGCAGCGATGATGATGAAACTTATCGCCCGGAAATCGAACAAATTGACATGGCCACCCCGGAAGCCTTGCTCGCCAGCAAGGAGATCGCGGCGGCCGTGAACTCCGCCATCGAAGCATTGTCGGAAGATCTGCGCCAGGCGATCACCTTGCGCGAGATTGAAGGCTTGAGCTATGACGAGATTGCAGAGTTGATGAATTGCCCGATCGGGACCGTCCGGTCCCGGATCTTCCGTGCCCGTGAGTCCATTGCGCAGCGCCTCAAGCCCCTGCTGGACACCCGGGACGGAGAGCGCTGGTGATGGTGTTGCCCTTGTTGGACCTTTGGAGTTGCCGAGATGAGTTCTGAGCCTATCCATGAGCATGAGCGTGCCCTCGCAGGCCTGTCGGCACTTGGCGATGGTGAATCCAGCGGCCCAGAGGTCAAGGCGGCGGTGGACGCCTGGCGGCGCAGCCCGGAGTTGCGTGCAGCATGGCACCGCTACGCGCTGATCGGTGACGTGCTGCGCTCCGAAGAGCTGGCCAGCACGCCGGACCATGACGAAGCGTTCTTGACGGCCTTTCGCAGCCGCCTGGCAGCCGAGCCGGTGGTGTTGGCACCTGCAGTGGCTGTGGCGATGGCAGCGGCGCCCGCCAACGGCACGACCGATCGCTCGATCGGGGTCACGCCGGCAGCGCGCCGATTCCGCGCCGCCACCATGGCCACCGCAGCCAGTGTGATGGTGATGGCGGGCGCCGCGCTGGTCTGGCGCGGTTTGCCCGAATCGGGGTCCGGAGCGGCCGTGCTCGCCAATGCGGCCACACCGGCCGCCAGCGGCGCCGAGCTGGTGCTGGTGGACTTGAATGTGGGCCAGATGCAGCGCAGCCCCGAGCTGGATCGATACCTGTCAGCGCATCGGCAGTTCAGCCCCGGTCCTGCATTGGCCGCGCCCGGTGGCGTGCGACAGGTGGCTGTGACTCCCGATGCACGTTGACGTCATGACGCACCTGGATTCGCGCTGGGACAGGCGGATCTCCCGACCCGTGCGCAGCGGCCTGCTGGCCTGTGCGGTGCTGCTGCTGGCGGTGGTGCCGGTGGGCGGCATAGCCGGACCGGCCGGCAGCGCAGACGCCGCGCCTGCCGATGCCGGAGTCTGGTTGATGCGCGCCCACGAGGCGGCCTCCACACGCAACTACCGCGGCACGCTGGTGGTCAGCAGTGTCGGGGCGGTCAGCAGCTCCCGGGTGGTGCATTTCTGTGAGAGCGGTCAGCAGTTCGAGCGCATCGAGGCGCTGGATGGCGAGCCGCGCAGCATGTGGCGGCATGGCGATCTGGTCCAGACCTTGTGGCCTCGGGCACGGGTCGCGGTGATCGAGCAGCGCGATCCCCGGACCGGTTTTCCGGCCGTGTTCACCGGCGCTGAGAAGCGCGTGCCGGAATCCTATGAGTTGAAGCTGCTCGGCCAGGACCGGGTGGCGGGTCATGACGCGGATGTCGTCCTGTTCAAGGCGCGTGACAGCGCTCGGTTCAGTCAGCGCCTGTGGGCTGAGCGGGGCACGGGCTTGCTGCTGCGTGCGGACATCCTGGCGCCGGGCGGGCAGGCGCTGGAGTCGGCTGCATTTTCCGAGCTCGCCATCGGCATCAAGTCCCAGCCCGAGCTCGTGCTCGCGGGGCTCAAGCGCCTTGAAGGCTACCGTGTGTTGCGGCCCGCGCTGATGTCCAC
>CALRVU010000419.1:0-3987 GCA_943371685.1 Bordetella parapertussis
CGCCGGACAGGTCGCCGCCGCGCCGGCTGAGCATTTGCTTGAGGACCGGAAACAGCTCGAACAGCTCAGCCGGGATGGGCGTGCGGCCGGGCTTGCAGGCCAGGCCCATGGCGAGGTTTTCTTCCACGGTCAGACGGCCGAAGATCTCGCGGCCCTGGGGCACGTAGCCGATGCCGGCGCGGGCCCGCTCGTAGGGCGTGGCATGGGTGATGTCCAAGCCATCCAGGCTGACCGAGCCAGCCTTGACCGGCACCACGCCCATCAGGCTCTTGAGCAAGGTAGTCTTGCCCACGCCGTTGCGGCCCAGGATCACCGACACCTCGCCCAGCTTGGCCTCAAAACCCAGGCCACGCAGGATGTGCGAGCCGCCGTAATACTGGTTCAGTCCATCAACTTTGAGCATGGCCGGTTCCTGAAAACTTTGAAATCCTTGTGTGGGCGCCGGTCGCTTGGCATGGGAATCCGGTCGGCGCTTGCTCCGGGCGATGGGCGGCCTTGCTCCGCTCATGTCCCCCGAGCTTGGCTGCGCCAAGCTCTCCTCCTTGACTTCGCTGCGCAAGGCCACCCATCCCCCTGCGCACTCCACCCGCAGCGCGCTCTACTGCGTGGCATTCAAAGCCATCCGAGCACTCAAAACGGTGGATCGGCTTCGGGGTGTGGGTGCATGGCGCAGCGAAGTCAAGGGGGAGGCAGCGGCGCAGCCGGTGCCGGAGGACATGAGCGGAGCCATGCACCCGCGACCCGGAGCCGAGCGCCACGCCCAAGGCAGTCTGGCCGTCAAAGGCCTTCAACTCAGCGCCCAAGGTAGACCTCGACCACCTTCTCGTTGGCCTGCACCTCAGCCAGCGTGCCCTCGGCCAGCACACTGCCCTCGTGCAGCACGGTGACCTTCTTCCAGCCCTGGCTCAGCTCGCCGACGAACTTCATGTCGTGCTCGACCACCACCAGAGAGTGTTGACCCTCCAGGCTGAGGAACAGCTCGGCCGTGCGCTCGGTCTCTTCGTCGGTCATGCCGGCCACCGGCTCGTCGAGCAGCAGCAGCTTGGGGTCTTGCATCAGCAGCATGCCGATCTCAAGCCACTGCTTCTGGCCGTGGCTCAGCAGGCCGGCAGTGCGGTCCGCCTCGGGCAGCAAGTGGATCAGCTGGCCAATCTCGGCAATGCGGTCGAGTTGCTCCCCCGAAAGGCGCGAGAACAGGCTGGCGCGGGCGCGGCGGTCGGCCTTGAGGGCCAGCTCCAGGTTCTCGAACACGCTCAGGTGCTCATAGACCGTGGGCTTCTGGAACTTGCGGCCGATGCCGATCTGGGCGATCTCGTTCTCGCGCAGGCGCAGCAGATCGATGTTGGAGCCGAAGCTGACCGTGCCCTCATCCGGCTTGGTCTTGCCGGTGATCACGTCCATCATGGTCGTCTTGCCGGCGCCATTGGGGCCGATGATGCAGCGCAGCTCACCCACATTGATGGCCAGGCTCAGGGCATTGAGGGCGCGAAAGCCGTCAAAGCGGACGGTGATGTCGTCCAGGTACAGCGCCACGCCATGGGCAAAGTCGGGCTGGCCCAGCTTGAGGATGCGGCCGAACGAGGCCTCGCGGTCGCCCGAGGCCTGGTTGCTGCCCGAGCGGGCATGGAACTCGGCCAGCTTGGCAGCGCCCGCGTCTTGCAGTTCGGGGGTCATGCGGACTCCTTGGACTTGCCCGTCCAGCGGGCCAGCAGCGCCTTGGGCTGACGCAGCGTGCCGATCAGGCCCACCAGGCCGTTGGGCAGAAACAGCGTGACCGCGATGAACAGCACGCCCAGAAAGTACAGCCAGAACTCAGGAAAGACCTGGGTGAACCAGCTCTTGGCACCGTTGACGAAGAAGGCACCGATGATCGGCCCGATCAGCGTGGCGCGGCCGCCCACGGCCGCCCAGATGGCGATCTCGATCGAGGCCGCTGCGCTCATCTCACCGGGGTTGATGATGCCGACCTGCGGCACGTACAAGGCACCGGCCACGCCGCACATCACGGCCGAAAGGGTCCAGATCGCCAGCTTGTAGGCGAGAGGGTCGTAGCCGGTGAACATGACGCGGCTTTCGGCGTCGCGAATGGCTTGCAGCACCCGGCCGAACTTGCTGTTGACGATGGCTCGGGCCAGCAGATAGAAGCCCACCAGCGTGAGCCCAGTCAGCACGAACAGCACCATGCGCGTGCTGGGCTGGGCAATGGGGATGTCGAGGATGCGCTTGAAGTCGGTGAAGCCGTTGTTGCCACCAAAGCCCGTCTCGTTGCGGAAGAACAGCAGCATGGCCGCAAAGGTCATGGCCTGGGTGATGATGGAGAAGTACACACCCTTGATGCGGCTGCGGAAGGCAAAGAAACCGAACACCAGCGCCAGCAGGCCGGGCACCGCCACCACCAGGATCATCTGCAGCACGAAGCTGTCGCTCCAGGCCCATTGCCAGGGCAGCGCCTTCCAGTCGAGGAAGACCATGAAGTCGGGCAGCTCGCTCTTGTAGTTGCCGTCGGTGCCGATCTGGCGCATCAGGTACATGCCCATGCCGTAGCCGCCCAGCGCAAAGAACAGGCCGTGGCCCAGGCTGAGAATGCCGGTGTAGCCCCAGATCAGGTCCATGGCCAGCGCGCAGATGGCGTAGCACATGATCTTGCCGATCAGGCCGACGTAGTAGTCGCTGAGGTGGAACAGGCTGCCCTCGGGCACCAGCAGGTTGAGCACCGGCGCGATCACGGCAATCACTGCCAGGGCGCCGGTGACGGCGGCCCAGCCGCGCGTGCCGAGCAAGAGGCCCCGCTTGGGCGTGGGCAACAAGGAAGATGGCGTTGTCATGTCAGGCCCCGTCGTGTTCATGCCTCGCGGCCCTTGAGTGCAAAGATGCCTTGCGGGCGCTTCTGGATGAAGATCACGATGAACACCAGCACCATGATCTTGGCCAACACCGCACCGGCCCAGCCCTCCAGGAACTTGTTGAGCACGCCCAGGCCCAGCGCGGCATACACCGTGCCGGCCAGCTGGCCCACGCCGCCCAGCACCACCACCATGAACGAGTCGACGATGTAGCTCTGGCCCAGGTCCGGCCCCACATTGCCCACCTGGCTGAGGGCGCAACCGGCCAGGCCGGCAATGCCCGCGCCCAGGGCAAAGGCATAGGTGTCAATCCGGGCGGTGTGGATGCCCACGCAGGCGGCCATGCGGCGGTTCTGCGTCACGCCGCGCACGAACAGGCCCAGCCGGGTCTTGGCAATCAGCAAGGCCACGCCGGCCAACACGGCAAAGGCAAAGCCGATGATGGCGATGCGGTTGAAGGGCAGCACGAGGTTGCTCATCACCTCCACACCACCCGAGAGCCAGGCCGGGTTCTCCACCGGCACGTTCTGCGCGCCAAACAGGCTGCGCACGCCCTGCATCAGCACCAGGCTGATGCCCCAGGTGGCCAGCAGCGTCTCCAGCGGCCGGCCATAAAGCCAGCGGATGACCAGCCGCTCCAGCGCCGCACCGACCAGCGCTGCGGCCAGGAAGGAGGCCGGAATGGCCAGCCAGATGTAGTAGTCGAACCAGCCCGGCGCCCAGGTCTTGAAGGCGTTCTGCACCAGGTAGGTGGCATAGGCGCCGATCATCATCAGCTCGCCATGGGCCATGTTGATCACGCCCATCAGGCCATAGGTGATGGCCAGGCCCAGCGCCACCAGCAGCAAGATGCTGCCCAGGCTCAGGCCGGTGAACATCACGCCCAGGCGCTCGCCCCAGGCCAGCTTGGCCGAGACGCGGTCCAGCGACACGAGCAGCGCGCCGCGCACCTCGCTGTCGGTTTCCACGCCGTCCACCAGCCGCGCCTGGATCAGACTGCGCACTTGCGACTGGCCGCTCTCGGCCAGGGTGCGGGCGGCTTCCAGCCGTTGGGCCTTGTCGGGCACGGCGATCTGGATCGCGGCGCGCATCAGGCCCAGGGTTTCCTTCAGGCCGGCGTCGGTCTCGGCGCCAAAGGCCTTGT
>CALRVU010000420.1:0-3972 GCA_943371685.1 Bordetella parapertussis
ATGCGGAACTCATCCGTCAGCAAGCCCCGGCAGGCAGTGACCAGCTTTTGCAGCCGGCCTCGGGTTTTGTCATCAAAGGCCATGTCGGTGCGGGCTCGTTCAGTCTTCCAGCTTGAGGTCCAGCTCGAAGGCGTGGGCATAGTGCAGCTCACCGCGCACGCGCTGCAGCTCCTTGATCAGGGTGTCCAAATCGGCCAGGGTGGTGATGTGACCGCGGGCCTTGACCTGGCGCTTGACTGCGGGCTTGGGCGTGTCGTCCTTCTTCTCGCCGTCTTTCGTTTCCTGGACCTTGACGTCCATCTCGGCCTTCATGCGGGCTTGCACGCGCTCGCGGCCCAGGCGCTCGATGCGGGCTTTGGCGTCTTGCGCCTGGCTGAAGATGACGGCGTCTTGGTTGACCAGGGTGCGCAGGCCGGCGGCGTCGGGGTTGGCCTGCAGAGCCAGGGCCTCCAAGCCTGCCAGCAACTCTTGCTGTTCCTGCTGGGTCAGCTCGGCCCATTCGGGCACGCGCTGCACATCGGCGGCCACCTGCTTCAGGCACACAGCCTGGGCGGCTTGCTGGGCCAGTGCGGCGTCACGGATGCGGCCCCGCATGGCCGTCAAGCGGCTGCTCAGGTCGGCAGCGGCGCGGTAGGCGTCGTCTTGGGCCAGTTGAGCGTCCAGCTGGGCCAGCGGTTCGGACAGATCAGCCTTCAGCGCGGCCGGCACGCCGGTGTTGGGCAGGCTATCCACCAGGGTGCGCAACTCGCGCAGGTCGCGCAGCGTGGCTTCCAGGCCTTGCTCCAGTGCGTGACGAAGTTCGGCGGCCCACTTGAGGCTGGCATACAGGGGGCTCTCGGGCTTGCCCAGCCGCTGGGGGGCATCTGATGCGTCGGTCAGCAGCACGTCGGCCAGTTCACGACCCAGGCTGTCCAGGCGGTCTTCGCCCGGCAAGCCCAGGCTCTTGAGCTTTTCAGCCAGCGGGGCATAGCGCCGCTGCAGGCCAGGGAAGAGGCGGATGGTGGCCTTGCTGATGTCGTCTTCCAGCGGCACCACCAGTTCGCCGCTGAGATCGGTCAGCCGGTCAGCGGCCAATGCCAGCATGTCCATCGAAGGCTTGTCTTCGCGCAGCGACAGGCCCACGTTCTTGAAGCTGTTGTTGGTCTTCAGCGCATCCACGGCCTGCTGACCGTTGACGGTGACCTCACGGCCTGCGACCTTCAGTTTCACCTCGCCAGCCACGAGCAAAGCGGCTACCAGGTAGCGCAGGGTGTCGGGCGACCAGCCAAAGGGCGCGTCGGAAAAGCGGTCTGACAGGCTCTTGCCTTCGATCAGGCCCATGCGCTCGATGGTGTCGCGGATGCTGACCAGGGCCTTGTGGTCCACCTTGACGGAGGGCTTGCCGGCCTTGACCTGCACCAGGCTCAAGGGATCGATTGCCGACGTGATGGCGGCCAGGTTGCCGGCACGCAAGAAGCGCTCTGCCGTGTCGGTGGCCACGCGCACAGGGGCCTCTGCATAGCGGTCAAACACCTGCTCGGCGACGCCGCCCAGGTGCTTGCGGGCGGCGTCCAGCAGCTCGGGCGCGGCCGACTCCACGGCCTGCACCTGGCCGCGGAAGATGAACGAGCCTTGCAGCAGGCTGCGGCGGATGAGGCGCTGCAGCTCACCTTCGAGGCGGCCTGCGCGGTCCAGCTGGCCGTTGCAGTAGTCTTTGACCTCTTGGTCGGGGTCGTTGCGGTGCTTGTTGGCGATCTCGCGGCAGCGGTAGACGTCGGCCGTCAGGTCGTCAATCTCGGGCGTGGTGCGGCCGATCAGGAAGATCTGGAACTTGGACGAGGCCTGGCGCGATTCGTCTTGCAGGCGGGTGCGGGTGGCTTCGTACTCTTTGGGGTCGGCCAGCTCCACCAGGGTTTGGATGGTGTTGCGGTCGCCCGCCAGCGGGGTGGGCAGGCCGCCGGGGCCTTGCGCCTTCAGGCCGGTTTGCACGGCCAGGGAGCCATTGAGCTGGGTGCTGGGCAGCGGGGCATACACCTCGGTGAGCGAGGCGTTGGCAATGCGCTTGAGCTCCACCGCACGCAGCGGGATCTGGCTGCGCTCTTGCTCGACATTGTTGAGCTTCTCGCTGAAGAAACGCAGCTGGCCGCCTTGCTCGCCAAAGGGCACGAAGCGGTCGGAGATCAGCTCTTCAATCGCGTGGTTCACCTCCTCAGCACGGCCGCCCAGGGTGACGCCGTCGTGCATCAGGCCGGCCACGTTCTGGCGGGTGACCGGCAGGTTGCCCAGGATTTGCAGCACGGCTACCGTCTTGGCCACCTGGTGGTGCAGCGGCGAGGTGGCGAAGCGGTTGCGGCAAACCTCTTGAACGGGCTTGTGCAGGTTAGGGAAGGCGCGCTGGATGTCCTTCTCCAGCGCGTCAAACAAGGTGGCAGTGGTGGCCAGCCAGCCCACGGCTTGGTCGGCCACGGCCGTGCGGCCACCATCGCTTTCGATCAGGATGTCTTGGATGACCTTGATGGCTGAGCGCAGGCCGATGCCGCCAGTGGAGCGCGCCAGTGCGCCCAGCAGGTGCAGCAGGATGTCGAAGTGCGCTGGCAGGAAGGGGTAGAGGTCGACGAAGGTCTTGCGGTCGAAGTCGGCCCCAAAGGCGCGGGCGTCTTCCAGCTTGGTGTTGTGGCGCAAGGCCTGGCCATGCTGGTCGAACAG
Organism: Bordetella parapertussis; assembly: GCA_943371685.1. GTDB lineage: Bacteria > Pseudomonadota > Gammaproteobacteria > Burkholderiales > Burkholderiaceae_C > Ideonella > Ideonella parapertussis_A. The sequence goes on from CALRVU010000420.1 coordinate 2,686, forward strand.
CACACCCAGCGAGTCTGCCCCCTGGGGTGACTTGCCCAACAAGCGGGTGAAGCAGATCTCTTTGATGTCGTTCGCTTCCAGGTCGATCTGGATTGGGAAGCGGTCTTTCAGCTTGAAGAGCTGAGGCGAGTTGAGCGCGGCGCGGGGATCGTCTTCGGTCAGCGTTTGCTGCGCGGTACCGATGATCCAAACCTTGCCGCCACCCAGGGCCTTGAGGTTCTTGGACAGGCCGTCCAAGTTCAGGATGAGGTTTTGGCGCGAGCCGACGTACTGGCCCACTTCGTCGATGATGAAGATGATGTAGTCCTTGCCCGAGGCTTCTCGGGCGATGGCCAACATCTCTTTGACACGGTCGTTCTCGAACACGACCACATCGCTGGTCTCGGTGGTGAACGACGACTCGGTCTTGAACAGCTGCGGATACAGCTGGTGGGCGATGCCAGGGACCAGGCTGTCGACGACCAGGTCGTCGTCACGGTACTTGGACCAGGGCTCGCCGCCAGTGGCGTCTTCGAACAGTTTCAGGAACTCGTCGTACCGGCCTTCACGGCGAAGGCGGCGCTCTAGGGCAGCCACCTTCAGGTTGCGCGAGTAACCCGCCCACTGCAGCACCTTGTAGAACAGCACCGTGGAGACTTCCTCCATGGTGGCGCCCGCCAGCTGCTCGCTGGCCAAGTCCAGCAGCAGCACTGCGGCTGGGAAGCGCTTGGCCACGGTGCTGAGCAGTTGGCGCGTGGTGGTGCGCTTCAGGCGGTCTTGCAGGTGCTGGCGGAACGGGGCGCCGTCAATCTGGATGCGGTCGTCAAACGCCAGGCCCAGGTACTTGGTGAACGAACTCTTGCCCGAGCCGTAGAAGCCTGAGACCCAGACGCCCACCTCGTTCTCGCCACCGGCGTCCATGGCCGCCTGCATCTTGAGCAGCAGCTTGTTGAACTGCTCATCGATGCTGTCGGTGACGACGTACTCGGAGACTTCCTTCTTCAGGCGCTCTTCCTGCGAAACACCGTAGGCAATGACCTTCTCGATGCTGCGGTAGATGTCTTTGGACGGATCAAAAAGCTGCTTGATGTTCATGACTCAGATCGCTCAGGTTCAGCCGCCCACATGGACTGAACGGTAGTTGCCGTCCTCGGGGTAGAAGCCGAGGAACTTCAGACGGGTCTTGCCAGTGCGCACGCCGGGGTAGAGAAACACGGTGGGCACATGGAACTTGCCCTGCAACTGGCCCTCGATGACGCCGATGCGCATGTAGGGGTGCAGGGCCTCCAGGTCGGTGACCAGCAGGAT